>CAUJFT010000278.1 GCA_963169475.1 Bacteroidota bacterium
ATATCCCCTACATTTACCTTGGTACCGGCTTCTGTTACCTTGTCATTAATGGTTACCCTGCCCTCTGCAATCAAAGCATCAGCAGCCCTTCGCGAGCAAAAACCCGCCTCACTAAGGTATTTATTAATTCGAGTGGGAGAATTTTCCATACCGCAAAGGTAGTAACTTTTGGGTCTTAAAAAAAATAATAATACGATGATTAAAGTACAAATGAGACCCATTAATTAAGAAAAGATAGTATAAAAACTTATCTTCGCTTATTTGCTTATGATAAGGTCAAACAGACTCTACCACAACCACTATTTTTCTTTTCTTTGTACTTGCACTTGTTTTAGTAGGTTTTGTTGTCCAAACAAATACACAAACGACGAACCCCTTTATTGTATTTTACTTATACAATTTGTATCGGAAAGTAACTACCATAAAATAAGCCTAAGGGCAGTTCTAAAAATACAATTCCTATGAAATTGACAAAAATCAAAATATTGTAAGTACTGGTTTAAAATTAGTTTATGATATTATTTTTAGTTAAAAAACTGATAAACATATATTTACAAAGACTAAGAACTCATCATTAAAAACTAAGAACTACTTAAATGAATTTAGTTTCTTTCAGGTTTGTGGTGAATTTTTCAGAACTACTCCTCCATACATAGTCTTGACATAGATTTATGTCTGATGAGGCTGCTGCTATAGAAAAAGGCAAATAGGTAGCATTTTCTAATTATAGAATAATATTTTTTTATTTTTATTTGGATTTAGTCTAAACAAAAATTAATTTTGCCCCGAAATTGAAAATACATAATTGATTTTATGAATTCAAAGCGCAATATCTTAATTTTTTTATCCAGTCTTGCCTTTGCTTTTTCGGCGATAGGGCAAGGATATCTTACTCCTGCACAGCAGCAACTTTATACGAGTGAGGATTCGTTACATAACGGTATCAATGTTTCCAAAACAGTACTTTCGGGTTATGGAAGTGCGTATTACCGTAGAGATTTCGTACAAAAGCATGCGGTTGCAAGTTTGGAGCGTATTATTTTATTTGTAGGGCATAGATTTAATCATAGGATTTCTTTTTTCTCCGAAATGGAATTAGAAAATGCCATCGTTGCGGGAGAAGAGCACAAAGGCGAATTGGCGATGGAGCAAGCCTTTTTAAAATTTAACCTCAATCCTAAGCATTATATAGTAGCCGGCTTGTTTATTCCGCGTATTGGAATTTTGAACGAAAATCACCTACCCGTCAATTTTAATGGTACAGAACGCCCCTTAGTAGAACAAATGGTTATCCCGGCTACATGGCGCGAACTCGGGGTTGGATACTATGGTAGTTTGAATCGTGTGCCTTTGCTTTATACAGTAGCTTTGATGAACGGCCTTAATAGCGAAGCCATGCAACACGGCAGGCAAATGGCTGCAGCACGTCAAGGAGGAAGCCTTTCTTTTTCTAATAATCTTGCGTTGAGTACCTCATTACAATATAGTTATAGAAATTTTAGGTTTCAAGTCTCTGGCTACGCGGGGGGGACAGTTGGACTGAATCCGCGTGCTGCTGACAGCTTGAGTCTAAATAGCGGAATGTTTGGAACCCCACTTTATTTGGGCGAAGGCGATGTACTATACAATAATAACGGATTTTCGGGTAAACTTCTGTTTGCTTATATTGCCTATCCCGAAGCGGCAAAGGTAAATATTGCTTATGCAAAAAATTTGGCAAGTGCGATGTATGGAGGATACATAGAATTGGGATATGATGTGTTGCGTTTTCGTAAAAAAACGGCTCAATGTGTTGTCTTTGCGCGATATGAAAAAATGGATTTGAACGCGCAATTACCAGCACCCCCCAATGCGATTTATGATGGCACGTTAAACCAATCCCATATCGTTACAGGGATTAATTATTTGCCCATTCCGAATGTAGCCATCAAAGCGGATATGAGATTCCGGCAAACGGGACCTCAAAACCCAGAGTTAATTATCAATCCTCCCCCTAATGCAATTCCTTACGCTCAAAAACAATCTTTTTTAAATTTAGGAGTAGGCTATTCATTCTAAAAATATATGGAAAGACGTACTTTTCTCTCACAGACTTGCAAACTTTGCCTTTTGGGGGCAAGCACATTATTGTTACCGGAATTATTGAGTGGTTGCTCCTCCACAGCGGTTTTTAAAACCACTCCGACCAACAATCAAGCGGTCATGCCTTTGTCTTTATTTGCGCAAACAAACCTTAACTACTTACGTCTCAAAGGCTCATTCTTTGATATAGCCGTTCAGAAAAAAGAAGACAACAGCTTTTCTGCCTTGTTATTAGTTTGTACACACCAAGAAAATCAGCTTTTCCCCACTTCCAACGGATTTATCTGTAATATGCACGGAAGCATTTTTGATAAAGAAGGAAACGTAAAAAAAGGTCCAGCAGAGAAAAGCCTCAAAAGCTATAGAACAGAGGTAGTAGGAGAAAACATAATTATTCATCTATAATTTATCTTGTTTATTATACATTTATAATTTATTTTGTTTTATGAAAAAAATGACAATAACGCTCTCTGTATTCTTATTATGGGGAAGTATGGGTTGTAAACCCTCCACCGTTGACCAAGAAGATTTTGACAATTTGAAAAAAGAAGTAATCAATCATTTTGCTGACCATGTAGCAGTAGCTACTTATGAAGACTTGCATACCGGCGCAAACAACTTGCATAATGCCTTGCTTGCCTTAGAAGCAAATCCGATTGAAGCCAATCTTGCGACGGCACGCACTGCATGGAAAGAGATGCGCTCAGTATGGGAACAATCAGAAAGTTTTTTGTTTGGTCCGGTTGATGCCAATAGCTATGACCCTAATACAGATACATGGCCTACTGATTATGTCCAAATGGATTCCTTATTGGCAAGTACAAATCCGCTTTCTGTGAGTGATATTGAAGGTTTTACTTTATCTTTAAGAGGCTATCACCCCATCGAATATATTTTGTTTGGAAATCATGGAGATAGAACAGCAGCTTCCATTACAGCCCGCCAAAAAACCTATATGATAAACCTTTCTACAGATTTGAAAAATAGTTGTAGCAAATTACTGAATGATTGGGTTACCCCTCCTAAGTATATAGATGAGGTGAAAAATGCGGGAAATGGAAGTACTATTTATTTAAAAAAACAAGAGATTTATCTGACAATTGTGGAGGGCTTAATCGGTATTTGTGAAGAAGTAGGCGAAGGAAAAATGAAAGACCCCTTTGATACCCAAGACCCCGGTATAGTAGAATCGCCATACAGTGGAAACTCTACTACCGACTTTAAAAATAATATTATGGGTATTCAAAACGTCTATCTTGGCAAATATAAAATAGACGGAAAGGGCTTGAATGATTTGGTAGCAGCTAAAAACAAATCATTGGATAATAAAATACAGACACAAATCACGGCTGCAATTAATTCATTTGATAATATTACGATGTATTATGAAGATGCGATTGTGCCGCCCGGACAGCGGGTCCAAATCCAACAAACGATGGATGCTTTGGCTACTTTGAAGACCACCTTGGATACAGAGTTGAAGCCTTTTATCATTCAATATATTACGGACTAAACAATATTTTTCGCTTTCAAGATGAAGTATATCTATAGTTTTATTTTTATTCTCTTGTTGGCGGCTTGTCGCCAAGCCCAACCTTTTGATGAAGATGCGTATGACGAGCGTTTGAGCGGGGGGGGCTTGGCGACTGTATTTGATGAAACGCAAGGGGCATTTGGGCATGAAGTGGGCGGTTTGAACAAAAGAGACAACGAAGTACATGGGATTGGAGATGTAACCTTTGAACAAAGCTTTGTAGCCGCACCTGCACCAGTCAATAGCGGTTTAGGTCCTTTATTTAATAATGTCTCTTGTATTTCTTGTCATCATAATGATGGAAAAGGTACGCCCTCTGCTGGCATGACTAACTCGTCTTTACTTATTCGTTTAAGCGTTCCGGGTAAAGACGCGCAAGGGCAGGTATCAAGCGTAGATGGATTTGGAGGACAATTGCAAGATTTGGGGATTTTTGGGAAGCAGCCCGAAGGAACTGTAGAAATCTCCTACATTGATAGTATAGTTACCTACTTAGAAGGGACTACCGTTACCCTACGAAAACCCACTTATCGTATCTTAAATCCTTATCAACCACTGCCAGCAAATCTTGAGCTTTCTCCGCGTTTAGCCCCTTCTGTTTTTGGTTTAGGTTTGTTGGAAAGTATTCCAGAAGCTACTATTTTAGGCTTTGCCGATGAAAATGATACAGACGGGGACGGAATTAGCGGCAAAGCCAACTATGGTTGGAACTATTTTACAAAGAGAAAGGAATTAGGTAGGTTTGGCTTGAAGGCAAGTATGCCAGACATTCTCAATCAAAGTGCCGGAGCCTTTCATCAAGATATGGGAATTACTACCTATCTTTTCCCTACAGAAGCGGTCTATGGACAACCACAATTTGACGGCTTAGCAGACGAACCAGAATTAGCGGATACCTTGTTGAATGCGGTAGCTTTTTACTTAAAAACCTTGTCGGTGCCTGCACGGAGAAATGTAACGAACCCCGAAATCAAACGCGGGCAAGCCTTGTTTAAAGAAACCGGCTGCGCTAATTGCCATAAACCTGTGGTACAGACCGGCATAAATTTGGCGATTCCGGCTTTGAGCAATCAACGGATACAACCTTTTACGGATTTACTGCTCCACGATATGGGACCCGCTTTGAGTGATTATAGAGAAGATTTTTTGGCAAACGGCAATGAATGGCGAACGCCTCCACTATGGGGGATAGGATTATTTGAAAAAACTAATGGTATCCCCTACTTCTTGCATGATGGACGCGCTCGTAGTATAGAGGAAGCCATACTTTGGCACGGAGGCGAAGCCGAGAAAACCAAAAGCTCATACATGAAACTCTCTGTCAGCGAGAGGAATGCTCTCCTTAAGTTTCTGAAATCTCTGTAAACACTATTGGGAGAAAAGTCCAAATGTTGAGTATAAAATTACCTTTATCCAAGATAGTCTGGCTTAATATCTGCTATAAAATCCGTTAATATATCCGGTTACTTGCTGAAAAATAGGCTTGGTAAATTCTATAAAAAGCTGTTGAGGAGGCGGAGGCATTACCTCCGGTTTATTCATGTATTTTTTGTCGTCCTCTGTCAAGGCTCTTTCATCTCCCATATACATTCCCCAGCGGTCTTCCCAAACGAATGTACCGGGAAATTTATTTTGTGAAAGCAATTGATTGGTGTTAGCATCATAAATTTTGACATCGAGTAGTCCTCCAGAAGAAATCGTTTTACGGAATAACTTTACTTTTGCCGTTACCGTTCCGTAGACATTTACAATCGAATCTTTATTAACCACGTTTTTTCCTATTACTACTTTATCTTTTCTTCTCTCTTCCTCTTTGGATTCAATAAGCGTTTGCCCCACCTGAAAATCATCAAAAGTCATAATGATATAGTGGTCTCCGTCTTTAGCCCCCTCCCTTGCCGAAGCAAAACGTATAAACTCATTGGCGGAATAGTTCTTGAAATGCTCCGTCATTTGGGTTTCAAAAAACTCATTACTCAAGGAAAACATTGTCGAATGCATGGGAATTGGTCTGATAATTACATAAGTCATCAGTTCGTTGATAACTTCTTGCTTCTTTTGGGGGGCATCGGGGTGAGAGGGATTTAATTCAAGGGTGCGAGCAAGGCGGTTTAGGGCAGTTTTTAAGCTATTTCTGTCTTTTTCCCGCATGTATTGCATTGCTTGTTGA
>CAUJFT010000279.1 GCA_963169475.1 Bacteroidota bacterium
TACTGCTGTTGGTTCTTCGAGGTTCATCAGCTGCTCTTGACCAAAGTGCAGTGTTTTGACTAAATTTCCGCTGGGATAGTTGAGCAATGAGACGGTTTCTCTATTGGCAACAGCGGGAGCATATTTTTCGGGGAGCAGGCAACTACACGCATAATAGCCCTGCGCTCCAGCTAAATGAGAGAGGGTAATAAGTATTCCAAAGAGTATTTTTTTTATATCCATTTAATATTTTCTTTTTTTCTATAAAAGAAAGATTTTCCTTGCAAAGTAAATAAATTACAATGAGAAAAAGAAAACCTATGGTTGATTTTTTAGAAAAACAAAATTTATTTTGTGGTGGTAGTAAATAAAGTCCCTCGTAATGTTAAACAAAACATTACGTTTGTTATATCCCCTCCTTATTAACCCTCAAAAAACAAATCTAGTAGGGAAATGCGATATATTCAAAAACTGCTGGGTAGAGTAATTATAACTCCTAATTATTTATGAATTACAAAGAAAAACAATATTGTTTACTTTATGTTACTTAAAGAACACAAAAAAAGGGGTACGAAAATATTCTCTTTCGTCTCCCTTTTTCTTTGAAAGAAAAACACTACATTCTGCTTATAGAAATAATACAATGAATAGGGATAAATATCCCTGATTTTAGGCTTACAAATTCATCACTCACATTCCAGATTGTGGTATGTACCTCTCTGATTCCATCTTGAGAAGCGAATACAATCCGTACCTTTCCTTTGTACTCATTACCTAACCTGCACGCCTCCTCCAAAGTTCTTTGGCGTTCAGCTATCAACTTTTGATTTTCGAGGACATCTCCTTTTGGGAATCGCATACCCGCGATACTATCCTTATCAATTACAATAAAACCTGAATTTTGCATAACGTTTTTAAGAATTACATTCAGTATTAAATAATATACAAAAAACTAAATGCTTCACTTTTTCTGTATGAAAACCATTTAGAAATATTTTCTTACAACCCTTAATAAACTTATCGCTTACCTTCAATTATTTCTATTGCAAGATTATAGATAGTTTCGTCATCTAACTTCACAAAGTCTCCATAGGGATTAGATTCAATATGAATACTCATAGATTCTCCGGTCTTAAAATGGTCCCCTCCGAAGTAGTTTCTTACCGTATCATCGCTGACTCCCAATATTTCTGCGATTTTGTGTACGCCACCGACAGGAAGCCGGTCTTTTACGTCTCTAAGTTCTTGAAATGTAATCGTCATTGTTTTAGATTATTATGTATTTAACAGTAAGTAAAAAAACGTGTATCTATTCTATTCTCATTTTACCCTAAGCCTGACATTTTTTTACACGATTAAATCATAACAATACGTCTTTATTTCGTCATAAACTTTATCGTGTCAAAATATAAAAAATCAGCTTTTTCATTTTATGATTTACAAATAGGTATGTAATAAGACCAGAAAAACCACTCTACAAATATTAAAATAATATCTATCAAAACCAAATGCTTTCCGGAAATTTAATTTATATTAAAAAATATTAGAAAAAAATAACCTTGTATTTTTGCTTATAACGGGCGAATGTGCATAATTTTAATCTTATCAAAACGCAAAAACTGGCGGGAGGGCGTTTTTAGGTCGGAAATAGGAAAGGAAAATAAACTAATAATATCGTGATTAGATATTGCATCAAAATCACATACAAGCACACGGAGAGTATCACCACTCACATAATTAAATATGGGTGTTGTATCTTTTCGGCAGTAATCCACCGAATTTTTGCAAGAAAGAGAGGTAAATATTTTGTAGTTTCCTAAATATGCTTCCCAAAAAATATCTGGATACCCTGACCCCCAGAGTACGCTAAAATCCATTTGAGAGGGGTCATATTTTGTAGTATCTGTTTGTAATTTTTCAAGAACCAGTGCGTTAGAAAGGATTTCAGGCATTTGAAATACAGACGATACCAAAACCTGGGCATCAAATTTCCGAACCTCCTGCCTGACAGAATCAGCCGGAAAATACACACTTCCTCTTATTTCAAGGCGTATAATATTACTTCCTTTGTTCAAAGCGGCTAATTGATGAAAGGGAACAAAAATTTTTTTGTATCCGGAGAGTTTAGTAAAAAATGTATCTGCAATTAATGTTTTGTTATTAGGAAGTACTTTATAGATGATTTCATATTTGGCGTTTGGGTTTTTGGTCTCGAAGTCCGAAGGCAAATCCAAAGAAAAGCCAATTGACACTCCGTTTGCTCCGTTTTCCCAAGCATTCTCCTCTAACATAAATTTATTCATTTTAGTAGAAGTCGGAAATAGGGTCTTTTCCACTTTCATGGGTTTTTCTATCGTACTATTTGAAACGGAGTGAGAGCAGGAAGGACATAGTACTCCCAAAAGGATAGCACTCAATATCAACAAAAAAGAAATCGTTTTAGTCATACAACCTCTTTATTTTGGGTCTGAAACCGGTCTTTCCGTCTCCTCCTTTTTTGCCTCCGAAGAAGAAGGAAGCACCTCCGTTTTTTTTTCCTCTATTTTAGGACTTTCTTTAATGGAAGGAACTGATGGATTTGATGATTTTACGTTATCCTTCGGCTTTGGTTTGGTTGGAATAGGAGGAGAAACTGCTACCTTGGGTAATTTACCCTTCACTATAGAGTCCGATTTAGGTAGAATCTGAACCATATTATCTTCCTCACAAGAATCCGTATTCTGGATAGGTTTTACTTTGCGTAAATCAGGACTTAATGTAGGAAATATTATCAGTGGTTGTTTTTTTATACTCTCCGAAGCCGTAGAGTCGTGATTAATACTTTTTAATTTTTCCATTACATAGACCGCCAATAGAGAATCATCTTTATAGATAGAATCCCTAACTTGGCGGCTTTGAGGACTTTCCACGGAACTACACCCCCATAATACAATCAAGAGCGTAATCAGGAAAGCGGGACTTGTTTTAATGTACATGCCAATTCGTAAAAATGTTCGATAACTGTTGCCAATTGCGTTTTGAATAACTTTATGGCAATTGCCAGCAAAATTACACCAAAAACTTTACGTAATACATTAATCCCTCCATTTCCTAATAATCTTTCTATGGGATCAGTAAGATTAAGTACTATAAATACGACCACCAAATTAATCACCACTGCTGGTATAATCTCATAATATACATCATAAGAAGCCCTTAATGCAATCAGTGTCGTCATAGTTCCGGTACCTGCTATCAGCGGAAATGCCAATGGTACAATGCTCCCAGCTGCCGAATCCCCCTCTTCGGTTTTAAAAAATCTCCGATTTAGTATCATCTCTAATCCTATGATAAAAATCACAATCCCCCCTGCCATTGCAAACGAAGCAATGTCTAAGCCTATCATTGCTAACATTCTCTCTCCCAGAAATAAAAAGGCAATCATTATCACAAAAGAAACAATTGTTGCCTTGAAGGATTCTATTTTACCCATCTTCCTTTTTAAGTCTATAATAATGGGGATTGAGCCTAATACGTCAATCACCGCAAATAGGGTAAGGCTTACTGTCAATATGTTATTTACGACTTCGGTGAACGATTTTACCATATTCTAATACATTTTAATGTTTCTCTAATATAATTTTAATTTTTTATATCGCCATAGCAAATACTATGCTAAATTTTATTTTACTGAAAAAAAGGCAGACTTTTTCCATATATTCCTAAAATAGGCTTGTATCGGGCTTTTTTATACTGCTTTTAGTCAAAATACCAATGTTCATGACAACATAAGCATTGAAATGATTAAAGTAGGGGTTGTTTTATTGTAAACTAATTTAGTTTTATTGGTTTCTTTGGACGACTCCCAAACGCCAACCCCTCAATCTAAATTTTACTTTTATCGATATCCTGTACTAAAATGCAATTTATGATAGAAACCAATTTAGTTTTATTAGTTTTTTATCACCGCATACACCCAGTTACTACCGCTATTTTGCTCATACAAAAACAGCGATATAAGGGAGAGGATATACTTTGCTATAATTTCCTAATAGCCCTCACGGAAATAAATCCCCTTGCATAATCATTAATCACTTTGTATATTTACAAAAAATTTAGGCTATCGCCAATAACTGATGTACACATTTGGAAAATTATATCCAACGAACAAGGACAACAATTTTAACAAAAAAATATGACAATAGAGCAAGTATTTCAAGACAAAACACTAAAAGCAAAAGGAATAGTTTCGACAATAGGCGAAGGATTGATTAACGGGGAATTGCCTTTGGAAGTAGTAATGGCCTACGCTGAAAAACAAAAGGCTACCGATAAAGCAACTTGTATTGAAGCCATAGAATATGCTACCAAGAAAATTCCAACCATTGCTAACGAAAGTCTATTGGATTATGTAACCCAAGCATTAACTGACGACGCGCCAAGAGTCAAGTGGGAAAGTGCCAAAGTCATCGGAAACATCGCAAAACTATTCGCAACACAACTCGACAAAACAATAGAAAACCTTTTATTGAACGCTAAACACCCAGGTACAGTAGTTCGTTGGGCAATCGCTTATGCCCTGTCTGAAATTTTGAAACTAAAGAGGGAGCATAACAAAATATTATTGCCAAAATTAGGAATACTTTGCGAAACGGAAGAAGACAATGGGGTGAAGAAAAAATATCTTGACGCAATAAAAAAAGTGAAGAAATAAAAATACCTCTATCTTTAGATGATACCTAAACCGCTTTGTAATACTTAAAAAATCCCCGTTTTTTGTTGAAATTCGGTTAGAAAGTCAATCGCCTGAATACCCGCAAAGAGGTATCCGTCTGCATGGAGGATTTCAATATTTTCGGGTTTTCCTGCTATAAATATAGGGGTATTTAGATAATCTTTTCTGGTTTTTTCGATAATTAATTTTCCTTCTGTAAAATAAGAATCATCATCGCTACACAAGACTATAGCAGCCGGTTTTCCTACTACGGATAATCCTTCCGTAATCGCGTAACCGGCACAGCCAATCAGGTTTCTACTAAACAAAGCACGCGCATTCCTCATCGCTACCTCCCCAAATAGTAGCAAATGAACGGAGGGTCTTTTGGCAGTTAGGGTTGTATATTGGTCGGTTTTGTTCCTTAACGTTTCAAAAGCCGAAAAGAGAGTGTTCTTGGATAACACGCCTGTAGTAGAGATTTCTTCTGTGTCAGGATATTGGTTAATTCCGATAAAAACCTGACGGCGTTTAGCAATTGCTTCTTTCGTAGATGCCATATAGGTTTGGTTCTTTGCGGCAAGCCAGCCCGATTCTTTTGCTTTAAAATATCCCCCATTTTTTTCTATTTCTTGGAATAAAGCCCAACTTTTATCTAACAGAGTATGGGTAAGTGCTTCCACATACCCTGCTCCCCCTACAGGGTCTGTTACTTTATCCATATAGGATTCGTATCGGAGTAGGTGTTGAATATTCCGGCTAATCCTATGTGCGAGTGCGTTGGGGCTTTTTACCGAATGGTCATAAGGCAAAAGACAAAGCCCATTTGTTCCACCCATAATACCGGACATCGCCTCCGTAGTAAGGCGAAGCAGGTTGGTATGAATATCGTAATGCGCAAGATTAGTGGCAGAGGAGACTGTCATGATGAAGGGGTGGGCTTTCAGTCCGTACTCCTCCCCTACTCTTGCAAATGCAGTTCTAAATGCCCTTAATTTAGCAATTTCAGGAAAAAAAGCCCCTCCAATAGGAAAGGTAAAGGCAAACTGACGGAAAACCTCTTCGGGAGACAATCCTTGTTGTTTTAGCGTTTCAACATAATCTACGACCTTGGCTAAGGCAAGGGCAAGTTGCAAAACGATTCCCGACTCGCCTTCTTCGACTGCTATTCCCAATACCTTAAAATTAGGGAAATTGCTTTCTGTTTTTTGAATAATTGCAGCCATCTCTTCTGCTTTTTTCACCGGAAAATCAGTCGTAAAGGTACCGGTTAGGGTATCTTTCCTTTGTCCGCTATCTTGCATAAAGCCATTTAAGTCCTCAAAAAAAGATAGGCTTACTTTCGGGTAGCGAATATGAATAGCACTATGGGTAGTGGGAAGATGTTTTATTATTTCTATAAAATCTGTGTCTTCTCCTCCTTCTGCGGTTAGGAGAAAGGCATTGGTTTCGGCAGCTAAATCTTCTTGAAGGCGGCTAATGGCTTCTTTATCTGTAACAGAAATAGGCTGAATAAGCTGCCACCCTTGTTGATAGGTGTGGAAAAGATTCGCACGGCTTATAGGTAGGCTTTCGGGTGAGTGTTCGGCTTGAAAGGGT
>CAUJFT010000280.1 GCA_963169475.1 Bacteroidota bacterium
TGGCAGCGATTTTAGTGCAAAACCCATGATGGATTATTTTGAACCTTTGAATATTTACCTCAAGCGTATAAACCAAGGCAGGAATTACACCTTGCCTGAAAAGCCGATTTTTTGACCTATTATTTGTTGATTTGGTAACTAAGATGAAAAAAGAAAAACCATATATTTTAGCACTCGACCAAGGAACGACAAGCTCACGCGCCATTCTTTTTGACAAAAATGAGCATATAGTTGGCATTGCACAAAAAGAATTTACCCAATATTTTCCGCATCAGGGCTGGGTGGAGCATGACCCCTTGGAAATATGGCAAACGCAGCTATGGGTAGCACGTCAAGTAATGGAAGAAAATCAAGTAGAAGCCACTGAAATAGCGGCGATTGGGATCACTAATCAGCGAGAAACTACGGTGGTCTGGGATAAATTTACGGGGAAGCCTGTTTATAACGCAATTGTATGGCAGGATAAACGCACGGCTTCTATCTGTGAAATGTTAAAAAAAAGGAATTTAGAACCCTATATCCGGAAAGAGACGGGGCTTGTGGCAGATTCTTATTTCTCTGGGACTAAAATAGCGTGGATACTTGATTGGGTTTCTTTGAACCGTCCAGATATAAAGCCCAATGACCTCGCTTTTGGGACGATAGATACTTGGTTAATCTGGAATCTTACCGGAGGGAAAGTTCATGCTACCGATTATACGAATGCTTCGCGTACTATGATTTTTAATATTCACACTTTAATGTGGGATGAAAAATTATTAAACTCACTTTCGATTCCTGCCCATATTTTACCAGAAGTAAAAAGTTCATCGGGGCATTTTGGAGTGGCAGAAGCCAAGTGGTTAGGAGATGAAGTGCCAATTAGAGGGGTGGCAGGAGACCAACAAGCTGCTTTATTTGGTCAAAAATGTTTTGAGAGAGGAATGGTAAAAAACACTTACGGAACAGGCTGTTTTCTATTAATGAATACCGGAGAAGTTCCTATTGTGAGTAAAAGCGGATTGCTTACTACCATCGCATGGGCAAAAAACGGGAAAGTAATTTACGCGATTGAAGGAAGTGTTTTTAATGCGGGGGCGGCAATTCAGTGGCTAAGAGATGGACTAAAATTAATAGAAACTGCACATGATTCAGAATATTTCGCGCAGAAGGTGCCGGATTCTGATGGTGTGTATGTTGTACCTGCTTTTTCGGGTTTAGGCGCGCCCTATTGGGATATGTATGCACGGGGGGGCGTTTTTGGCATCACGCGCCGGACCAATAAGTATCATTTTATTCGGGCTACCTTGGAATCCTTGGCTTACCAAACAAGAGACCTATTAGAAGCAATGGAAAAAGATGCGGGCATGAACATTTCGGTGCTTCGGGTGGACGGTGGAGCTACTGCCAATCAGCTTTTAATGCAATTTCAATCTGATATTTTGGGGAAAACGGTCGAAAAAGCACAAAATAAGGAGTGTACTGCACTCGGCGCAGCTTTCCTTGCCGGTTTATCCATCGGATTCTGGACTTATGAGCAACTTCAGTCCCGCTCCTCCTTTCAGTTTTTTCAGCCTACAATGAACGCAGAGGATAGGGATACAAAATACAAAAAATGGCGAAAAGCCGTAGAAAGATGCAAAGGTTGGGAGTTAGATTAAAAAAAAGCCGCCTTTAAAAGGCGGCTTTTTTTTCGTATGAAATTTTAGGTATCAGATTATTTTTGGGTAACCCTTACCGCAATTCTTCTGTTTTTTGCTCTATTTTCTTCTGTATCATTTTTTGCCACAGGGTGTGCGTCTCCGTAGCCTTCTGCGTCTAGCCTTTCGGCTTTAATGCCGGCATTTACCAACTCCGTCTTAATTGTGTTTGCCCTATCTTGAGAGAGCTTCAAATTATCTTTTGCATTACCGGTATTATCTGTATAACCTCCTATTTTAAGATTTACTTTCGGATAAGCGGTTAATATCAAAGCCATATTTCTCAACTGCTCTTGTGATTCTGATTTTAAGGTAGCTTTATTTGTATCAAACAATAACCTATCAAAATTAAACCACGTTGTTTTATCTACGGGCTTAGAAGAATCCTCAATAAAATTAATCAGTTGGTTTTCAATACCATTAGCAGGAATATTTAATTCTGTTCCGGAAGCTATCTTTCTTACAGCAAACGCACCAAGATCTCCAAACAAGGCCTTGGAGGTTTCTTCTACAGAAGGCTGGCTAACCGCTGCGGGGGCAGGGGTAGCTACCGTTTCTATTTGAGGGGCAACTTCTAAGGTTACGTGATTACTTGGCTCTAATGCAATAAAAGGCGCAATAATCAAGGCTACGATAGAAGAAAGTTTAATAAGAATATTCATGGAAGGACCGGAAGTATCCTTAAAAGGGTCTCCTACTGTATCTCCGGTAACTGCTGCCTTATGGGGTTCAGATTTTTTATAGTACATTTCCCCATCAATTTTCACTCCTTTTTCAAAAGATTTTTTAGCATTATCCCACGCACCTCCGGCGTTAGATTGGAAGATAGCCCATAAAACACCAGAAACCGTAACACCCGCCATATATCCTCCGAGTGGCTCTGCACCCATAATAAATCCTACAAGCAGGGGAGTTACAATAGCAATAATACCTGGTGTCATCATTTCTCGTATCGCCGCACGGGTAGAAATGTCCACACAACGCTTATAATCCGGCTTGGCTTTGTACTCCATAATGCCAGGAATTTCCTTAAACTGACGGCGAACCTCTTTCACCATATCCATAGCGGCTTTGCCTACCGAGTTCATCGCAAAGGCAGAAAATACTACGGGTATCATTCCCCCAATAAACACGGCAGCGAGTACATTAGCCTTATAAATATTTATCCCGTCAATATGGGTAAAGTTTACATAAGCGGCAAATAAGGCAAGTGCCGTAAGTGCTGCAGACGCAATAGCAAATCCTTTCCCAATAGCCGCCGTAGTATTCCCTACAGAGTCCAGAATGTCTGTACGGGTTCGTACTTCGGAAGGAAGTTCACTCATTTCAGCAATCCCTCCTGCATTATCAGCGATAGGACCAAATGCGTCAATCGCAAGTTGCATAGCAGTGGTAGCCATCATAGCAGAAGCGGCAATCGCAACCCCATAAAAACCGGAAAGCGTATAAGCACTCCAAATCGCACCGGCAAAAAGAAGAATTGGGTAGGCAGTGGAAAGCATTCCGGTAGCAAGACCAGCGATGATATTGGTAGCTCCGCCGGTAGCAGAGCGGTTAATGATTTCCAATACAGGTTTTTTACCCATTCCGGTATAATATTCAGTAATGTAAGAGATAAGTCCACCGACAATTAATCCCACTACCACAGAGCCAAACACCCGAAGATCAGAGATTTCTTTTAGTCCTTCTCCAAAGAAATTCATCTTCATAGTAGCAGGGAGCATCCACTGAATCAAGAAAAAACAAGCTACAGCAGTAAGAAGGATAGATATCCAATTGCCTTTATTTAAGGCTCCTTGAACGGTATTAATATCGGCATTGTCATTCTTAATATTTACAAACCACCCACCAACGATAGAAAATAAGATTCCAAAACCGGCAATCATCATCGGGAGCAAGATAGGACCTAAACCGCCAAAGTTGTCAGTGAGTCCTCCCATATCCTTGATTACCTGATTTCCAAGTACCATTGAGCCAAGTATTGTAGCCACATAAGACCCAAAAAGGTCTGCACCCATTCCGGCTACGTCTCCCACATTGTCTCCTACATTATCGGCAATCGTAGCAGGATTACGGGGGTCATCTTCGGGGATTCCGGCTTCTACTTTTCCTACAAGGTCTGCTCCAACATCTGCGGCTTTGGTATAGATACCGCCTCCTACTCTTGCAAAAAGTGCAATAGACTCTGCACCAAGAGAGAAACCAGTGAGTACCTCAAGTACTCTTACCATTTCATCCATATTGGAGGCGTTCATGCTACCGTGCATAAACATTTTATAGAAGGCTATAAATAACAGGGTTAATCCAAGCACTGCCAATCCAGCAACTCCTAATCCCATTACCATTCCTCCGGTAAATGATACTTTAAGTGCTTGTCCGAGGCTTGTTCTTGCAGCTTGAGTAGTACGAACATTCGCCTTAGTCGCAATTCTCATTCCGAAATTCCCTGCGAGCGCAGAGAACACTGCCCCTATGATAAATGCAAGGACAATGAGGGGGGAAGAGTGTTCTACCAATTGAGACAACACAAAGAGTGCTACGGAGGCAATCACTACGAAAATTGCCAATACACGATATTCTGCCCGTAAGAAAGCCATAGCTCCGTCTGCAATCGCATCAGATATCTCACGCATTTTATCTTCTCCTGCATCTTGTTTGCTCACCCATT
>CAUJFT010000281.1 GCA_963169475.1 Bacteroidota bacterium
CAAGTAAGGCTTCCAGTCTTCGGAGATATTCCCGGAGAAAGAACTAAGGAACATCACAAAGCTGGGGCGAAATGGCACTCTTAACAAGGGCATGAGTGCTTCTTCTGGCATTTGGTTTCCTTTTTTGGAGTTGCAAGCATGGCAAGCAGTTGCTAGATTTTCCCAAGAATCTTTTCCTCCCATTGATTTGGGGATTACATGGTCAATTGTGAGGTCTTTGTGGCTATTACAATATAAGCATCGGTAGCTGTCGCGTCTAAAAATATTCATACGTGAGAGTTGCACTTTCTTGTAGGGTAAGGCGATATATTTTCGCAAACGGATAATAGACGGGTAGCAAAAGCTATCCGTAGGCGTTCTCAGGCGCAGGGTAGGGTGTTCCTTAAGCAATTCGGCTTTATTAAGAAACACAAGGACAAAAGCCCTTTCGGCAGAGGCTATCCCTATCGCTTGATAATCTTGATTTAGTACAAGTACTTTATTCCAGCCTAAATGTCCCATTGAAAATATCGTTTAATCAATGCCATTGTATGGCTCTGATTTTGATATTCATACGAATAAATTCCGTTTGGGTTTAGGTTGTCTATTTTCACTTTACCGGAGCAATGAATAATTTCTTCGGGGGAAAGCAAAAAGCCAACATGGGTGATTTTAGGAGTGTCTGTATTCTTGCTAAAAAAAACGAGGTCTCCCGCTTTTCTCTCTTCAAAATCTACGGAATTACCTTGGGTGGCTTGCTGGGAAGCATCGCGAAGAAGGGAGATTCCGTGCATCTTAAAAAGGGTTTGTATAAAACCCGAACAATCCATGCCGAATGAAGACTTCCCCCCCCAAAGATAAGGAGTATTTAAAAACTTTCGGGCAGTAACTTTAAGCAAGCTGGGTGGAAGCACAGGAAAGGTGCTATTATTCCTAAGCTGCCATTTTCTTTTTCCAATTTCTAATATCTTGCCAAGTTCGTTTTCATCTTTATTAAAAACCGGAATCCTTGACCCTAGGGGCAGCATCATCAGGCTACCGTCTTCTAATTGGAGGTAGCTATCATAGGAATGCACATATTGCCACCCGCTAATCGTCATTAGCTCCTCTTCAGAAATGGGGCAGTGCATATAGCTCGTTGCCCAACCCTCATATCCGTCATCAACGTTCTGAAGGTAGTACCAGTTTTCTTTTTGTTCTAGAACCTGCGCAATATCCCCAAAAACTAATTGGGTAATCATTTCAGAGGCTTCGGAAGGGGCAGCCCGAACAGGGATTACCGATTCAGCAGCAAAAACATACATAGCTTTGATTGATTAATGTACATATAATGTATATAATGAGGAAAAGATTCGAGATGATTTTACGCCTCCGTCATCAACTTTTCTACAAGACTTGTAACTCCTATAGTAGCTTTCTCTTGTATAAAAGTCAAGTTTTTAGGTGTTTTAATAGACGGAATTTTGGGGTCTATATAATATATTTGTATCCCTTTGGGTGCGAAATGAATCAAGCCCGCAGCAGGGTGGACTACCATAGAAGTGCCAATAATGATAAGAATATCTGCTGCTCCCATTAGTTCAGTAGCTTTCTCCATCAAAGGTACCTCTTCTCCAAACCATACGATATGGGGGCGCAATTGCCCGCCGTCTTGGGCCGTATCTCCTAAGTGAATGTCTCCGGAGGCTTCATAGATTAGAGAAGGGTTCTTCACACTTCGTACTTTATTTAACTCTCCATGTAGATGAAGGATATTAGAGGAGCCTGCGCGCTCATGCAGATTGTCTATATTTTGGGTAATAATGTTCACCTCGTATTTTTCTTCTAGCTTTTTCAGGGCATGATGAGCAGCATTGGGGTTCGCTGCTTTTAGTAGTGCCCTTCGCTCATTGTAAAATCTCAGTAATAGTTCTGGATTTTGCCTCCACCCCTCCGGCGTTGCTACCTCCTTCACATCATGGTTTTCCCACAGCCCGTTTGAGTCTCTAAACGTAGGGATTCCGCTTTCTTGGCTGATGCCAGCACCCGTGAGTATAACTATATTCTTTTTGCTCATGAAAAAAGTAACTTAGACTAAATGATGATGAATGGTAAATACGTAGGTTTATCGGCTTAAAATTAGGGGTGTTCTCTAATCCAATTTCTAATCATTTCAAGCACTTGTGTTTTTTCTGGTTCATTGTGGGATTCGTGATAGAAACCCTGAAATGACTTCCATGTTACATCTCCCTTTACAAGAAACCCAAATTCCTTGCTTGCTTCATACTGCGTGATGCGGTCATCTGTTCCATGATAGATTAGGAGAGGATATTTGAAATTTTCGGCATGTGCTAACGCAAAAAGACCGGCTTGATAGCACCCAAGAAACATCGCTGCGGAAATCTTACTATGCACAAGTGGGTCTGCCTCGTATGTTTTTACGACTTCGGCATCTCTTGAAATGGCTTTGGTCTCTAACTTTGTTTTCTGGGAGAAGGAAGGGAATATTTTTACCATTATTTTTGCCAGAAAAACATCTACTCTTGAAGGTTGGAAAGCAAGCCTTAGCCAGGGAGACGAGGCGATGACTCCTCTTATATTTGGAGACCGTCTAAGGGCATAATTGAGGGCTAAATTACCGCCCATACTATGACCGTATAGGAAAATGGGGACTTCGGGAAACGTGGCATAAGTTTCGGATAGTGCCGCTTCTACATCATCTAATAAGGTATCATAAGAGGGAGAGTGTCCCCTTTTTCCCTTGGATTTTCCGTGTCCTCTATGGTCAAAGGCAAGTACCCCGATTTGGTGCTTGCACAGATAATCTGCTACATGTTCGTAGCGCGAAGAATGTTCTCCCATTCCGTGTACAATACAAACGGCAGCCTTTACGACTCCCTCCGGCTCCCAGCTTTGTCCAAATAATTCGACACCGTCTTTGGCATTCCATGTAAAATTACTATGTACCATATTTTAATATTAATTGTAAATTGGTTGAAAAAAAATGATTTACACAATTGATATTGAAAATCATATTTAGTCTTGTAAGCAGTGAATAGTTAAAGATGAATTGCAAATAATAATATTAAGTGGTTAATAGCCAAAATTTTAACTAAAAACTGTTTTCTTAATTTTTTACTCACCCGTACTTATAACCCGAAATATCAGAGAATAATCGTTGTGTGATTTTGCCTTTGCACATAGATTTACCATATATTTTTTGGAAAAAAAATCAACTTTTCCGCCCACATACTCCACATACATAGAACGGCAAAATTATATGACGCAAATTTATAGAAACTATTTAAGAAAAACTATTTTTTAAAGAAAAAACCCAAACAAGGGAGAAAAAGAATGTATCGTAGCGATGAAGCAAGGTAATAGTACTAATTTTTGTATCTTTTTTACCTTACTTACATTACACTTTTCAAAAAGCATAAAAGAAATGAAAGCAGTAATTCTTAAAGGTTGGTTGATAGTAGTATGGGTAATGGGTGGTTATACTTTGCTTTTTGGGGGGAATGAAACCGGGTTGTCAGAGGGTTTAAAAAGCAAACAAATCGCAATGAATATCCGTTCAAAAGGTGGGTATCTGGGAAAAACACTCGAAATAGGGATAAAAAATCTAACTACTCAATCTCTAAGAACGCGCATTAATGCAGGTCAAATATTTGTAAGTAAGGATACCTCCGTCCAAGACTTAATCGTTACAGATACAATTTGGGTAGAAGTACCTCCTGGGCAAGCCGTTTATGCTGCTGTTCCAACCATGTGTACTCAATCCTACAACCGCTCTCCTCATAAACAAGAGGCTTTTGAATTGGGTGAAATGGCTTCCGGAAATTTGCTTAGCCTCGCTTTATGCCTTTCTGCCCATAATATTTCAAGTTCAACCGCCCAATCTGCGGTATGGTCAATTGCTAATCAAGACCCTATTGACAATATTTATGGAGAAAATCCCAAGGAAATGAAAATTCTTGCCCAAGTGCTAAGCGAAATGCTCAATGTCCCTATTCAAATGTTTAATACTATTCCTACCCCGCATCGTATTACAGACATTAACGCAAGCCTTGAATGGCGAACGGATTTCCCTATTACTGATGGTACGCTTGAAGTTAGAGATGAAAACGGGAAGCTCATGCGTACCTATTTTACCGGGAGAAAATACCGGTCCGGCTTTCAGCAACATGTTTTCGGATTCTATCATACCGATTCAGATACCACTAAGCATTTCTTTATTCGTCTGCTTGATAAAGGACAAATTATTGCCGAAAAGGAAATTACTCCCCAAGATGAAGAGGTAAGATTAGATTACTATCATGCCGAGAAATCATTTCAGTTTCAGGTAGAAAAAACGGAAACAGTAAAGGTAATTTTAACCGATGAGAGGGGGGAACTCTATATGCCACTTGCCGAAGCAATGCGTATCCCTGAAGGCTTTCATCACAAAACCTTTGTGATGAAGAAATATCTCCCCAAAGATAAAACCTATTTTATCCGGATTATTACGGACGATAATCGTGTTTTACAAGAAAAAATAGTTACTACTCAAGATAAACCCCGCGAAAAATACGCTCAAATTACTAAAAAAGGCGAAATTTCCTTCTCAATAGAGAAACAACTCCAGGTAGTAACCCTCCAAATCGTGAGTGAAGAGGGAGAAATCATGATGGTATTTTACCAAAAAAGCAGGCTTGCGCCTGGACAAAAACGGTATTCTTATCATTTTAATCATTTTAACGGACCCAAAGCAACCTTCAAAGTACAACTTACTGACGAAACAGGAAATATTCTCATGGAAAAGCCTCTCAATCCATAAGCTAAG
>CAUJFT010000282.1 GCA_963169475.1 Bacteroidota bacterium
CTTAAAGGGGTGAATATGAGCCTAAAAGCAGGGGAAGTAGTTGCGTTAGTGGGAAGTTCGGGAGCGGGAAAAAGCACCTTACTGCAAATATTAGGCACCTTAGATGAAGCCGATGAAGGAGAGGTTCAATTTGATTCCCAGAGTTTAAAAAGATTATCCAAAGATGCCAAAGCTGCGTTTCGGAATCAAAGCCTAGGATTCATTTTCCAATTTCATCATCTTTTACCGGAGTTTACTGCTCTTGAAAATGTAGCAATGCCTGCCCTTATTAAAGGGGTTTCTTTTCCAGAATCAAGCGCAAAAGCAACGCAATTGTTGGCGCGTTTAGGGCTTGCCGAGAGAATCAATCATAAACCTTCCGAACTTTCCGGAGGAGAACAGCAGCGGGTAAGTGTGGCAAGAGCATTAATGAATGACCCCAGATTAATCCTTGCAGATGAACCCACCGGTAACTTAGATACTACTAATAGCGAGTCGCTATATGACTTATTTATTCGTTTAGCGAGAGAGCTTGGCACCGCTTTCCTGATTGCTACCCATAATCCGGCACTTGCTTCCCGTTCGGATAGGGTACTCAATATCCGTGATGGAGTAATGGTAGATTAAGGGCTTTTATCCCTTTTGTTAAAGGCTTAAAGTAGATAATTGCTTCCTTGTCTTTACAAAGCAATGTCAGGTAGTTTATCTACTTGTTACAAACCCGACTGCCAAGGTGTTGAAAGTATCCCTATCTATCAATATAAACGTACCATTTGCTTTACAATTAGCATAAGGCTCAAGCCCTGAAAGGGTTTCGGTAAGGATAAGTACTCCCACAATATCATTCATTTCTACTGTCAAGGGAGGAGATTCCTTACTAAAATGAAATATATTCAGACTATATTCTACGGTGATAATCTTTGCAGGAATTAGGGTACTTCCATTTTTGAGTAGGTACCATTTGTTTTTTTCCAAAGGAGTTTTGTCTAACCAGCACAAGTCTGCCCTAAGAGTAGTGGTTGCCAAAAGTTCGGAAGACCGGTCGGAAAGCAGACTCCCTCTTTTGAGGAGGGTCGTTTCTGTCGCTCTTAACATCACGGACATTCCTTTGGAAGCGGAAGAGATTATTTCCCCATTTTTGTAGATTTCTGTGATTTGCGTAGGAGATTTATCCGGAAAGGCATAAACCGTATCTCCTGCCTTTAGCCCTCCATTTAATACAATCCCTGCAAAGCAATCCGGTTGTTTTTGAGAGATATGCTGAACCTGAAAGCGAAAATGCGGGTTATTAACCTCTGTTTTGGTATTTTCAAGAATAGAAAGTAGAGACACCCCTTGATACCAATTCATTTTCGTACTCTTATCTCTAATATTTTCGCCCCATAAAGCCGAAACCGGTATCCAAAATACATTAATGTCCTTAAAAAATGAAAGATAAGGAGCAAATGATTCTTTTATCGCTAAAAATACTTTCTCATCGTAGCCGAATAAATCCATTTTATTTACACAAAATATCACATTATCCGGATGTATCAAGGCTGTAATAAAGGCGTGTCGGAGTGTTTGTTCTTGAATGCCGTTTCGGGCATCAATCATGATTATTGCTACGTCAGAGGAGGAGGCACCCGTAATCATGTTTCGGGTGAAGACCTTATGTCCCGGGTTGTCAGAGAGGATAAATCTTTTTTTTTCGGTAGCAAAATAAAGGTGCGCTACATCTATTGTAATTCCTTTTTCTCTTTCCGCTATCAACCCGTCTGTGAGTAGGGATAAATCCACTCTTCCCTTTTGTTTTAGCCTACTAAGCCTTACAATTTCCTCCCATTTATCAATGGTAACGGAACCCGTTTGATAGAGCAAACTACCAATTAAGGTGCTTTTACCGTCATCTACATTACCGGCGGTATATACTCGAATAATATTAGAATGCATACCCTAATGTAACGCCAGTTCTTACCCACCCCCAGCCAAAGCCTGTACCAAAGGAAACGTGGTCTGTATAGGGAGTAATTTTATCCTTGATAATTCCTGTAATTTTGCGAACAATCGGGCTTTCTAATTGCCCTTCTTGAATGAGCGTCTCCATAAAAACATCGTATGTGTCGGAGATGAGGTCGCCTCTTACCGTAGCGCGAATCCCTCCTAACCCGTAGTTTACTCCGAAAAATGCGTCCAAGGAGAATTGGCGCTTGATGAGCCACTGATAGCCCCACTGAAGCCCGGGTCTGACGGCATAGTACCTAACCTCTGCATTAAGATTTGTGTCAAATCCATTGCCGTCTTTATAGTTCATTCCCATTTTGCCGGTATAAGACCACATTCTAAGATATGCTGCGGCATATAACCCGGAAGGAGCTTCTTTATCATTTTTTCCGGTGAAATAGTATCTTACCTCTGGCGTAAATCCTATGCCTGAAAATCTTGGCTGCCCGATGGTAATCCTGTTTTGTCCTTCATCATTTTTCCATATTCTTTCGGTAACAAAGTTGGGTAGTTTTCGTTGTATGAGGTAGTTTCCATGAAGGTTCAATGTCCAATTATTATGAATCACTCTTTCATAATTTAGTGAAATATTGCCTGCAAAAATGCTTGCTACGTTCCATTTAATAACATTTTTTTGTGCATAAGCTCCTATAGCCATATACAAAAATAGGAAGAAAACCGAGATTTTTCTCATTGCATTTATTTAAGTAGAGGATAAAAATGACAAGTTTAACTTCTTCTTCTTTGACGTAGCATGTGAAATAAAATCAGGTCATTTTCACCATCTAACTGCGAGTCAAGAAGCCGACTGATTTTTTCTTGAAGGTAAGCGGGTACCGGAATTTCTACTTTTGTAGCTGCCGTTCCTTCTTTTCTGTAAATGATATTAAAGACGGCATTGGGGTAATCCCGCTGAATATAATAATCGGATAATTGATTCCACTTTACAATTTGGTTAGGAATGGGAATCCGAAAAAAACTATGATTGATAATAAGTCCTTTTTCTGTGATTATCTGAACGAGTACCAAACGACACGCGCTAAAAATAAAGGTTAGCGCAGTAAAGGCAGAGAAGCAAATAAGGGCAATATCCTTAAAATTAGTTGCTGCCGCAGTAGTTTCGGGATTTTGAATGAGGCGATAAAAGTTAAAAATACTAGCAGTTCCTGATATAATCAGAATTAACGCCAAGACGAGATATGCCACAAATATCATTGCGGCTTCGGGTCTTCTCCAAATCATAAACGTATGTACGAAAGACCTGCGATACCACAAAGCAAGCAGCAAGGCTGCCGGACCCAAAAGGAGGGCGGATAGCAGACTAAAATTCATGATGAGTTTGACAAAAGGCATAACTTAATGCTTACGAACTCCAGCTTTTGGCTTTCTACAATTATAAAACGTAGAAAAAAAACAAAAAGTTCATTAAAAATCACTAACTTTGGAACGCAATTATAGTAAAATTTATTTGATATTTTTGAAAAAACAAATAAATCATTGATATACAAATAGATAGTGTTTTTTGCGAAATATTCCGGATATGGATTTGGCGTTGATAATATTGAGGTTTAATATTCGCATAAATTAAGAAAAGAATCGTGAGAAAATTTGCAATCATAGACATTGAAACTACGGGTGGAAATCCTAGGATAGACAATATCACTGAAATCTGTATTCATCTTTTTGACGGAGAAAAGGTACTAGATACCTTTAAGACCCTGATTAATCCTCAAACCTCTATTCCTTCTTTTATTACTAAGATGACGGGAATTACCAATGAAATGGTAAGAAAAGCTCCTTTATTTGAAGAAGTGGCTAAAACAATTGTGGAAATTACAGAGGGTGCTGTTTTTGTTGCCCATAACGTTCGGTTTGACTATGGATTTATACAGCGTGCTTTTCGTAATCTGGGCTACCCTTATTCACGCCCTTTATTATGTACAGTAAGACTTACTCAAAAATTATTACCAGACCTGCCTTCTTATAGCTTAGGTAATATTTGTAAGTCATTGAATATCCCTCATCAGGAGGCGCATAGAGCATTTGGAGATGCTGATGCTACCCTGCTATTGTTGAAGCAATTATTGGCAATGGAAGGAACGCCCGGAGATGTGGAGAGCCTGCTTCTTTCTCAAATGCAGGAGATTCGGCTGCCCCCCCATTTTCAAAAGGAGGCTTTTGAAAAATTACCGGAGGAAACCGGCGTATATTATATGCACAATGCGGAAGGGGAAGTCGTTTATATTGGTAAAAGTAATTGCATCAAGGATAGAATTGCGTCTCACTTTCGGGAAGCCCATAAAAAAAGCCGAGCGATGCGGATGATTGAGGAGGTTTGCGACATCTCTTGGGAGCTTACCGGAAATGAATTGACAGCATTATTGTTAGAAGATCAGGAAATAAAAAAAATACAACCGCGGTATAATCGTCGCCAGAAAAAACAATTTTATCATTACGGAATTTTCTGTGAGCCTGATACCGCGGGGTATTTAAGACTCTATATTGATAAACTTCATGAAGCGGGAGATAAGCCAGAGGCGATTTTTGTTTCCCGAAAAAATGCAGAGGCTACACTACAAAAAAAGATTCAGCAGTACGTGCTTTGCCAAAATTTATGCGGAATGTCCACCGGTAAGGGAGCTTGTTTTCATTATCAAATCCATGTTTGTAAAGGGGCGTGCGTAAAAAACGAGCTTCCAGATTCTTACAATTCTAGGGTAGAAGAAGCACTTGCCGGAATGAATTATGGAAAAAAGAATTTTGTGATTGTTGGAGACGGACGACACTACGAAGAGCGTTCGCTTGTGGTTGTAGAAAATGGGGTGTATATCGGATATGTGTATCTCCATGTAAGTGCTATGGGGCAAGATTGGCATACGTTAATCTCTATGGTGCCTTCTAAAAAGGAAAGCCCTGATATTCTTCATATTATCCGAAACTTTATCCGCAAAAATCCAAAAACAGTACGCACCTATTAGGCTCAAAATCGGGTTATCGTTTGAGCATTATCCTGAAAGTGGTACCTTTTCCTATTTCTGATTCCTTCACAAAAATTTTGCCGTTGTGATACATTTCTATAATTCTTTTGGAGAGGCTTAATCCTAGTCCCCATCCGCGCTCTTTGGTGGTAAAGCCCGGTTTAAAAACCCGTTCGTACATGCTTTTGGGCATTCCCTTCCCTGTATCTGTTACATCAATGATAGAATACTTGTCATTGAGGTGAGCTTCGATATTGATTTTCCCTTCTTTCCCCTCCATTGCGTCTAAGGCATTTTTAAGAAGATTTTCAATCACCCATTCAAATAATTGGTCATTGAGAGGTACAATCAACTCATGAGGAATATGAAGGGTGAGGGTGCAAGAGACTTGTTTACTCATTCTTTTTCGCATGTAATCGGTAGCACTCTCAAGTAGTGCAGCGAGTTTTTGGGGGCTAAGTTCCGGTTTTGAGCCGACTCTGGAAAAACGATGGGTAATATTTTGAAGTCTTGAAATATCATGCTCCATTTCAGAAAGAGCTTCCTCATTTTCCTGATTTTCTTCATTGGTTAATCTCAAATACTCTATCCACGCCAATAAACTTGAAACGGGTGTACCAAGCTGATGTGCCGTTTCTTTGGCAAGCCCTGCCCAAATTCGATTTTGCTCTTCTCTTCTAGCAATGTTAAAGGCGATGAGTACAATAGAAAGGAATACGAATGCAATAAAAAGCTGAACATAGGGATAATACCGGAGCTGACGCAGAATAGAAGATTCTTTGTAATAAACTTTAAGTATCTTGTCTTCGCCTGCACCCATATTAATCGGAATTACTTCCATAGTGGTAGCCATTTCTTTGAGCAATTCCGTTTCTTCTTGTTTCCCTATGTTTGGTGGGATTTTTCGTTCTACAGGATTAGAGCCAGAGTATTTGCCCTCCCAATCTTCTAGGATTCTCTCTATCTTACGGGTAGAGTCGTTAATAATTTGATATAGGATAAAGTTTTGATACTCTTGTACAAGGCGCTCATTTAATTTGTTTTCGCTATCTATGTTAGCAATACCGGAGAGAGGAATAGGGAAAGACATCACCTGAAAAGCTTGTCCCCAAAGCAAGGAATTTTGTCGCTCGCTTTCACCAAGTTTACGCGCCAGATAATTAGAATAGATGAGGGTAGCGGCAACAATCAATATAGCAATTAGTGCCAATTTCCAACGAACCGAGTGCTTATCAAATGAGAACATATTGGGGATTTATTTGCAAAAATTCAGGGGTTATTCTAAGAACTTATTAGGCATATTTTACGGCTCACGCCCGTGCGAGCTATATTTTTAACTACTATTTTGTTGGGTTATTAATACCTATTGTAGGACTTATCCCTATATTTTTGTTTGAGGGTCATTTTAACACAATTCTGGTTTTTGCCTTTCCTCCTGTATCTTCTTGGTCTTTCATATACCAAACCTTATGGTATTTTCCTTCTACCCACAAGGGAATAAAATCATCGTATGCAGGGCTTCCGGGATTTCCGGATTCACCACCCGGAAAAATTGTATAGGCTTCTATCGTTTTACCTAAGGATACTACCATTCTCCATGAAGGTCCCCATTTTTTTCCTACGGCATTTAGAACCCCATTATTTCCTCCCACTGGAATATCATACTTTCCGAAGGGTTTAATAATTCTGGTAAGATGAGGGATAAAAGTTCCTTTTAGGGCAGCCCAATTTCTATTGGTGGGGGAAATTCGGCTAAAGGAGTCGGCGGCTGCAAGAAAGGCTTTTCTTACGATAGCTCTCCTATTTTCTTTTTCGGGAGTCTGAATATCGTCATAGAACTTAAACGTAGCACTATCCCGTAATAGTACAAGGCTTGCTGCGCGGTTTGGGTACAACAAAGGAATAGTATTTGCCTTAAATTCATCTTTCCAAATTCCTGATTGAATGTAGTACCACCATATTTCAAAAGCCGAAGCCCCTGTAGCAGAAGCATGATAAAAATAATCCCATTTTTTTAGGATTTCAAGCATTTCTTTTTGAGGGGAAGACATTTCCATAGAATCCGTGTCGGCAATAAGTACTGGCAGAATATCTGCGGCATATATTCCATAATTATCTAATTGTAGGTTTTTCATATCCTCTATTGTGATTTTGCTCAGGCTGTCTAACCGTTGGAAAAGACGGCGATTCCTGAAACTTTCGTTACGATAGCCTCCATACCAATAGGGATAGGAAGCATCAGTAGGTCGCTGATTGGCAGAGCCTACATATCCTTGGGGCGGATTTAGGATATGAGGGTTATGTTCTGTAGGGATATATCCTTTCCAGGTTTGTGTGGTATCTGCTCCGTCAAGTACAAATTTCCCTTGGTTTCTATATTTATTGGGGAACTTGCCTTGCTGCCAAATCGCGATGTCTCCGTTTCGGGCAGCAAACACAAAATTTTGTCCGGGACACTGATAAAATGAGAGTGCCTCCGCATAATCGCGGTAATTGCGGGCTTTGTTAAGTCGAAGAAAAGTGAGGGCTTCATTGGAAGGGGCGTGAGCAGTCCACTTTAAAGCAAGGTCTCCCTCGGAGGTAGAATAGACGATGGGTCCGTGAAGCGTGTAAAGGATTGTATCATATACCATTTCTCCTCCCTTTATTTTATAGGCTTCTACTTTTTTCTCTGTTTTGTGCCAATCGTTTCCGTAGCGGTACTCTTTTTTGGAAGCATCTTTGTAGGATATCTTATACAAATCAAATACATCTCTTTCGGAGTTTGTTACCCCCCATGCGATGGAGTCATTAAAACCGGATATAACTCCTGGTGCACCCGGAAGAGACGCTCCGTAAGCATTTACCTCCGGGCAAGAAATTTGAATTTCATACCATATAGAAGGCAGGCTAAATCCTAAGTGGGGGTCGTTACATAAGATAGGCGTTCCGGAAGCCGTTTTAGTGCCGGCTACCGCCCAATTATTGCTACCAATACCGGGGTCAGATTCCTCCATTTCCTCATAACCATACAAAACCGCAGAGGCTTCAGGTTTAGGAATAGGTCTTGTTTTTTTTATGGATTTCTTTACAGGCTCTGGCGCAAACAATTCATTTTTAAAATCAAAGGGAGTTCCTGCCGGAATAATGGGTGCTTGGGGAAAAGGGGCATCTGGATAAAGTAGATTAAACATTTCTTCTCCCCATATTTTACGGGCATTCGTATTTTCTATATCATCAGAAGTAGTGGTGAGGATATTCGCCATATACTTAAGGAGTAAGGCAGATTTATAAGGAGACCACGGTTCGGGTTTATAGTTTAAGAGCTTGTACTCCAGCGGGAGGTCTGCTTTATCTAATTGACGAATCCAATGATTAACCCCTTCGGTATAAGCCTTAATGATAGTCGCAGTTTCGGGGTTTTCCGTCATCATTTTTAGTGCTTTTTCGGCAGCAAAAGGAATCCCCTTTTTGCGGTTTTCTATATCCATTTTTAGCACTGCGTCTTCGGGCCCTCTACCTACAATTTCGGTAAGCCTACCGGCAGCAGCATGAGTTTGAAATTCCATTTGCCAAAGTCTGTCTTTGGCCGTGAGGTATCCTTGTATTTTTGCCATATCCTCTTTGGTATTGGCAAAAACGTGAGGAATATTAAAATCATCTATGACAACAGAGGCGGGAGAAGCGAGCGACAGTCCAGATATTTGAGTGTTTACGGGGGCAGAAACGGGTATTGCGTTTTGCCAAAACCCCTCAAAGGGAGAAAAGAAGCTTGCA
>CAUJFT010000283.1 GCA_963169475.1 Bacteroidota bacterium
AGCGATTAGCACGTAAAACTATTTGCTTCTCTAAATCAGAAAATATGCATGATATTGTAATTGGATTATACATCAATAAATATTATTTTAAAAATGTGAAATTCTTAAATGCAGCGTAATCATTCTATTTATGACACCACCCATTTTGGCAGAGTTATGTAGTGTAAAAGATTATCAAGGCAATCCGCAACAATTTATTAAATGCTCGGATTGGGATTTGAGCCTATGTTGTGGTGATAATTTGACTGCTACCCAACATATTTTGCAAAAAAATCCTACTTTACTGCAAGAAGTTGAGGGAATTAGAATAAAAGGAGTTGTGTTAGATGTGAGAGAACGTATTTTGCCTGTGGAACATGTGGTAGTAGATGCTTTGTTAGGACAAGGAGAGGCTTTGGATTGTTATAATTCTCGTTTGCAAGAATCTGGCGCAGTAAAAGCCGAACAGGAAAATATAGACCGCCAAATTAGTTTGGATATGCGCCAAATTGAGTTGCAAAATAGGGCTGCAGAAATTCAGTTGCAGTTGCAAGAAAGGCAGATGGACTTAGACGAGCGTCAAACCGAAATCGCTATAAAAAATCAAGCAATGGCGATTATTGACTTAATAACAGACCCTGTTCAAAAAGCGGAATTGTACAAAAAAGTCTTTGGGAACTGCTGCGAAAACGCACAAAACCAAATTATTCCTTAATTTTTTCACCCGCAATATCGGAGAAATGAACATTTTTTCCGATATTGCCTTTCCATTTCAAACCATATGAGAACCATAAACTGGATCACAAATCCATGGGATTTAACAGAATCTGAGTCTTCAGCACCTGCGCCCTTATCGGGTGCGCCCAATCGCCCTTTGTCCGATAGGGCAAAACAAATCTTAGCAAAACCAGCTTCGCAGCGTACAGATGCTGAAAAGAATCAGCTTTTGCGGAAACTAGAAGGAAAAGATAAAAGCATTTCGGGGAGCCGTTTGCAAGAATCGCGTATTTCTTCAATTCCCAAATCGCAGGGCAAATCTTTTTCGCCCCAAGAAATGGATATGCTGCTTGACGTAGTGAACAAGGCGCAAGACATCACCGCCGAAATGCTCAAAGGGATAAGAGAGGGTGATTTTCATCTTACCGAAACAGCTTTGCAACAAGTAGCTGAATCCAATCGGGCAAGTATGCAGCTTACACAAGCCGTACTTACGCAACAAAAGCCGCAATTTTTGCAGATTCAAAGGGCGAATTTTGCACAACCTTATCCGAGACAAAGGAATTGGTTGAGGAATGAGTGGGAGAGAGGAGAGGAGGCAAAAAGTAAACTACTGAGAAGAAACAAGAATGACCGCTCCATTTCAAAAAATAAAGGAAATTATACATTGAGAGTAATAAGTGTTTATTCTGGACCATTTGACTTAATAGGGCATACTGGTATTGCCATTTTTAAAAAAATAGACCAAAAAAATTACGAGATGTATAATTTTTATAATGCAGGAGGAAATACTCGATATTCAAATGAAGCGGCAGATGAAAAGGGTGTACCTCTATATAGTAAGGAAAACCCTGAAGAGGTTATTACATTAGATAGGGATGCTGAAGCAAAGCATGATTATCGAAGAACTATGATGAATTACTTGGTTATAACTAAGGAGAACGTTTTATTTACAGATTGGGAAATACCCGATAATGTTGCTATACAGCTAGTTGAAATTATAAATCTATGGAATGTGGGTACAAGGGATTACAAAGACCTTGGTATTCCGAATTGTGCGCAAGAGTGCCAAGAAATTATTGCAGAAGCATATCGAAATGTGGGGGTAAATGCTGAAAGTGCTAAAACAGTAAGTAAAGTTTATGTTCCTTCCTTTTTCCCACGTTTCAATGAGACTTTGGATAAAAAGGCTAAAGAAAAAGGGGCAATAGGTACATTTAGACACTATGTAAATGAAAGTGGCGATTTGGACGTGAAAAATTATGCTGATAGGTTTGAAGAAGATGGAGTATATGATTCTATTCCACAATTATTAAGCGATTAAGTATGGGAGCAAAAAGAAAGAAAAAGATATTTGTATGGACCTTGAGTATTTTCCTATCTTTTATTATTATTTTTGATGCTAGTGTAAGGTATTGGGTAGTCAGCAATCGCAATTCTGGTTTAAAAAATTATGTGGAATCATATAATTTTATCACAAAGAAACATGTTAGTGTCGATAATTTTATTTATAATTTGAAATACTCCGCAACATGTTATTTGAGTTATCTTTTATATCAGAAATTTATGGCAAAAAATAGCCAAAATCTTCATAGTTTGTCTGCGACAGCCTATAAATTAGAAATGTACACAAGTAAAAGAAAAAACATAGGAATTACTCGATTAGATATTAAGCCTTTTTTATTGTTTTGCATTGCACCACATAAAGATAGGAAATATGTAGATAGCATAGTAGCAATAAAAAATAGACATAACAAAAATATTGCCGCCAACCGCCCCAAAAATAGAACAGGTGCGAAGGGGCGGCTGCGGCAATATAGGGGCGTTGTATGAGATTGAGGAAAAGCATAGCCCGCAAAACTAAGCGTATCCCCAGCCGCACAAAAAACAACCAATGCCCAACGCACAAAATCCACGCTTCGCATCCGTTGTTTTTTTGCAG
>CAUJFT010000284.1 GCA_963169475.1 Bacteroidota bacterium
GAATTGGAGATTATAGAGCTGCAGAATTGAATGCAGAGATTCCACAAATGATACTTACTCCGGCTATTACCAATCAAGCCAAGATGTTGTATATTTCTCCACTTGGTACTTCCTACTTAGCCGCCCCTACCCATATTTGCGATGAATATACTGCTAAAACGCCCGGAATAGAATTTAGACGTTTCTTTAAAAATCAAGAGCCGGACAGCCTTTGGTTTGTAACTGCATTGAGAATGAATGCTACATTTCCCTATGTACTACCGCTGGTTTCCTTACCGAGCAAACCACAGATGCTTACTATCGATGCCGGCACATTAGAAAATTTCGGTATTAGTACGGCGGTTAGATATATTTATACTTTTCAGGATTGGTTTGAACAAAACACAAAAGGGATTATCTTTCTAACCATTCGAGATGTAGAAAAAGAAGACCCGATAGAAGATGTAACAAAAGCGGGAGTTGTTTCCCAAATTTTTGCCCCTTTGGGAAGTGCCGTACATTCTCTTAAACAAGGAAATGATTTTGGTAATGATTTTTTGCTCCAATATTTTAAGTATTGGTATAAAGGAGAAATGCACATCTTATCTTATGAATATCCTTGGAACGGGCTTCCTAATCCGGCTTCCCTTAGTTTTAGACTCACTGAATTTGAGAAAGAAAAGCTACCTGAATCCCTTTTTCACCCTCATAATCAAAAGCAAACTAACGTCATCAGAAAAATCTACCAAGAGAAAAAATAGAGAGTAATCGAATCTCCTTCTTTTTTATTTTGGGTTACCGAGTCCCAGATTTTTTCCATCTTTTCAACAATTAGCGGCGTTACCTTTGCCGTATAGACTACCATAAAATTAACCATGAATTGTAATCCAGTATTTAAACCCATTAAGGAGTGGGCGGTAGAAGACCGCCCACGTGAAAAAATGATAGAAAAAGGATCCGAATCCCTTACAGATGCGGAGCTAATCGCAATTCTATTAGCAACCGGAACACGCGAAATGTCAGCCATTGATTTGGCGAGAAAAATGATTCAGGAATTAGGGGGATTTTCAAGACTTGCCAGAGCAAGTACGCAGGAGCTAATGACTATCAAAGGAATTGGACAGGCAAAGGCACTTACTATTGCTGCCGCCTTAGAGTTAGGAAAAAGAAAAGCAAGAGAAGAGGTTTTTTCTACACAAATAAAAAGTTCAGACACTGCCGCCCGGTATCTCATGGAAAAGATAGGTAATAGTAATCAAGAGATTTTCTATGCTCTATTCCTTGACCGTAAAAACTCAATTATTGCCGAAAAAATGATTTCGTTAGGGACAACCTCTGCCACCTTGATTGATACTAAAATAATTCTTAAAGAAGCCGTTCATCATCTTTCATCTGCAATGATTGTCGCTCATAACCACCCTTCCGGTAACCTAACCCCTTCTCAGGCAGATATTGAAATTACCCAAAAAATAAAAGAAGCCGGAAAAATATTTGACATTGCAGTTTTAGACCATCTCATCGTAACTACACGAGGCTATTACTCCTTCGCCGATAACGGGCAGCTATAAAAGCGGAGCTATTTAAAACATGTTCCACACAAAAGCGGAATATACATTTATTATTAAACTATTTTTCTCATAAACAGAAAACGACTTTGAGTACATTAACCCCAATTATTAGTGATTATGAATAAAAATTTACCATTTGCCTGCGGGCGTACACACGCAGGTCATACGAAAAATAAATCCATGATCACTATTACTGATTAATTCATTTTTGTTTCGCGGACAGAAAGAACCTTGTGTATCAAGATTGCCAGAATAATGAGGCTTAGACATCCAAAAACGGTGTTCCAAAGATAAGATACTTTATCGGTATAAGACAAAACTAGTACTCCTATTTGAGCAATAACTATTGCACTAAGCACCGCAGTAGGTTTGAGGCGAGGGGCGTAAAATACAAGCAAAAATATACCAAGTATTACGCCATAAAACAAAGAGCCTATCTGATTGATAGATTCAATAAGCGTAGAAGCACTCTGAATAGAGAGGGCGAAACCGGCAGAAGCCAACGCCCAAGCTACCGTAGCAGCTTTGGAAATACGCACATAATGAAGGTCAGAAGCCTTAGTGTGTATAAAGCGTTTATAAATATCTACAACCGTTACAGAGGCAAGAGCATTAATTTCGGAAGCAGTAGTGGACATGGAGGCAAGAAAAATAATTGCAATTAGCAATCCGATTACTCCGTGGGGAAGTGTATTAAGTACATAATACAGAAACAAATAGTTCTCATCTTTTGCTTTTGCGTCAAAACTATGAATCACCTGCTTTGCATCTTCCCTATACTCTGATAGTATTTTTTGAGATTGTAGGAGGGCTTGTGTATGAGCCTCATTGGGGGCATTCAGATAAGCCGTTACATTTTGCTTATTTTCGAGATGCGCAGCGTGAAACTGTGTTTCTATTAATTTCAATTGCTGATACTTTTGGGTATCTTGTTGCTGCATTGAATGGACAGTAGCAGTTTTAAAAAACACAGGAGGTTGTTCAAATTGATACCAGACAAATAAAAGTG
>CAUJFT010000285.1 GCA_963169475.1 Bacteroidota bacterium
GCCCTTGTTGTGCGCTTAAACATCAACAAGGGCGAGCTTTTAATAGAGAAAAAAGTATTTATAAATTATATACCAAACAACTTGAGTACATCGTTTAGGTTTGTCAAAATCATTAGTCCAAGAATCACTACTAATCCGATATTTTGGGCGATAAAGAAAATCTTCATGGGAACGGGTTTACCCATTATCCATTCTATTAAAAGGAATACAACGTGTCCACCATCTAAAACGGGTAGCGGAAGCGGAAAAATGTTAGCAAAAGCAAGCATCATGCTAATCAAGCCGGTAAGCATTAAAAACCCTTTAAACCCACTTCCTTCTACTACCTTATTATAGACCTGACCCATTCCAACAATCCCCGTCATAGATTTTCTTGCACTTAGGTTTCCGGTGAATATTTTCCCGAGTCCCGCAATGTTATCAGCAACCACATCAAACGCCATGACTGTACCCGGTACGAATGACCCTAAAAAACCATAGTTTAAGGTAGTTTGAAGGTTAGTGATTACTGATTCATCTTTATAGACTCCCATCTTTCCATTACTATCTAAGGGGAAAGATATGCTTATCGCCTCCCCTACTCCACCCTTAAGATAAGTTACGTTTACCGAATCTCCAGATTTTTTATTTTTCATATATCGAATAACATCAGAATATAATTTAATGTCCTGACTATCAATCCTTTTTATAACATCTCCTGTCTTAATTCCGGCTTTAAAAGCCTGAGAAGATGAATCTGTGTAGATTTGTGCGGGAATATTGATTGTAAATAATTCAGGCAATACCTCTTCTGACTGAACCTTGTCTATAGCATTATCTGGAACGTTAAGTTTTATGACTTCGTTGTTACGTTTTACTTCAAAATACCCTTCTTTAATAAGCAATCCAATTTTGGAATAATCCTCAAAATAAGGGAGCTTTTCTCCATTATACGAAACAATCTCATCGCCGGTCTTAAATCCTATTACATGCCCGATAGAAGTGATTTTTTTCTCTGTGCCATCTTTGAATTTTACTTTTACGGTATCCGTTACTTCTATTCCATTTTGGACTTTATCCATTGGGATTCTCTTATCTCCGTAATAAAACTTCATCATAGAAAGAATAAGAATCCCAAGTATAACATTCATTACTACACCACCCACCATTACAATCAATCGTTGCCATACAGGTTTGGAGCGATACTCCCAAGGCTGCGGCTCTGATTGAAGGAAATCCTTATCCATATTTTCATCTACCAATCCTGATATTTTTACATACCCCCCAAGTGGCAACCACCCGATTCCGTATTCGGTATCTCCCCTCTTGAAGCTAAATAGCTTAATATCAAAGGCATCAAAGAAAAGATAAAATCTTTCTACCCTCATTCCGAAGGCTTTTGCCGCGATAAAATGTCCAAACTCGTGGATAATAACCAACACAGACAGCCCAATGAGTAATAAGCCGGCGGCTTTACTAAAACTTATTACTTGGTCTCCGTACCCTCTTGCATAAGCGACTACTACAATGGCAACTATTGTAGCAATAACAGAAAGCAACTGCAATCGCTTTTTGGTTTTATCTTCATTATGAGGGGTTTGCGTTTCAGAGGACATATTTTTATTTGAAATTTTTTATTAATGTATTAAAAAAGAATGCAAAGGTAGCAGAAAATGTTTAGAAAAAACAATCTAAATTGAAGTTATAGACGAGATTATTATAATTTATCAAATGAATAAGATAGATAATATTGATTATGAATGACTTTACCAATCATTCTTTTACAAGCTATGGGTGATTAAAAAAGGTATGGTGCTATTGGTTTAATGTTTCTCTCTGGCGTGTCTTAATTCATCTTCTTGTTTTGCCTTCATATCACTGTCTCTTTTTAAGTAAAAATGAACACCATAAATCATAATCATAATGAGAGAAATGATACCGATGTAAGCACCTATATTTAGATATACGTTGTATTTTTCTACAGAAAATTTTTTGATTTGATACAAAACATAGCCAACCAAAGAGCTTGCAAGACCCAACACGATTACAGTAATCGTAATCCGGTCGTAGTTTTTTAGATATTTATAGACTTTATTTCTATCCATGGTGTTTATAGAACGTTTAAGAATCTTTCCTACTAACCGATTTTAGTCCCCCTATGTTAAATAAAACTCACAAATATATGTGAGGGGACATTCTCCACATTTGGGGTTTCTGGCAACGCAAGTATATCTTCCGTGTAAAATCAGGTAATGGTGCGCATCGGGGATACGATTTTCAGGAATGGAAGCGGTTAGTTGTTTTTCAATTTCTAAGGGAGTTTTTCCCTTTGCAATTCCAATACGATTCGACACCCTAAAAACATGCGTGTCCACAGCCATTCTGGGTTCTCTGTATAGCACAGAATTCATTACATTTGCCGTTTTTCTACCCACCCCGGGCAATTTAAGCAGGGCATCATAGTCGCGGGGTATCCTTCCTTGATGTTTTTCTACGAGGATTTGAGCGGTTGCTATTAGGTGCTTTGTTTTGCTATTAGGATACGAAATACTTTTTATGTAGGGAAAAACCTCTTCAAAAGTACTCGCCCCAAGAGACTCAACATCTGGAAAAGATTCAAAAAATAAAGGAGTAACGGCATTTACCCTTTTATCTGTACATTGAGCAGAAAGAATAACCGAAATAAGCAACTCATAAGGGTTATGATAAATAAGTTCCGTTTCTGGTATGGGAATTACCAAAGAGAGACGAGAGAGTACAATATTTATAATTTCTTTTTTATCCACAATCTAAAAATTTGGGGGTAAAATTAGCGTTTTTTTCATTTTTTTTCATTTTTTTTACGTTATTATATACAATGAAATAAATTCTTTTATACATTTGCACGCAAATAACGGACATCGTTTTTTTACTGCGAAAAATTTTAACTATACATTTGTTTATGCTTAAAAAATTATCAGCATTAATTGCATTTCTTATTCTTTCAAGCACATTTTTCTTGACGGGCTGCAAAGACCCCACAGGAGGCGACAATATTACTCCTATTCCTGATGATAAAAATCCTGCAATTACATTAGTAGGACCCAGCAATAATAACGCCCTCGCACTTGCAGGGTCGAATGTGGTTTTTAATTTCCGTATGGATGATAACGAAGCCTTGAAATTATTTAGAGTAGTGGGGCAGCAGTTTGACCAGAGAGACTCCGTGATTGGAACAGAATTTATTGCTTATCAGGACACCATTAGTGGAAAAATATCTTTCAGGACACTAAACTATTTAGTTCCTAACTTACCCATTGCCTATAAAGTACGACTTTCCGCTTATGCAATCGACACCAAAGGGGCTTATAATAAGACAACCGTATGGGTGAGTGTAGTAGATGCCCCCCCTCCTCCCCCACCCTATGCAATGAGCAATAATTATCCTGCAAAGAAAGTTTACAGTAAAATGGCAGGTACAAATCAGCATTTATTTCAATTTACGCTTGGTGGACAAAACCCTCCTTTAAACGCAACTTCTGCTGATTTTGCGGAAACCTCCGCCTTTGCTGGTACATTTAATCGCCAAATAAATTGTCCTAATAACCCCAACCCTGATGTTGTGGTAGTTACAAACGCGAATAGCTTCAATTACGACGAGGCAACTTGGACAACCACTTATCAGGCTTTTTTCTCTAATCCAGACCCTAAGAATATTTCCGCGCCTCTAAATGCAGGAGACATTGTAATTATTCGTTTGTTCTATGTTCCCCCTTATGAGCGTTTTGGTATTTTGAGGGTAATAAATGTGGTAGATGATGCTGGAGATGCCAATGATTATATTGAGTTTGAATATAAATATACTTACTAATTCCAATTAAAATAGTAATTTGCCCGCAGATGTAATGCTGCGGGTTTTTTTATAATATGGTTAAAGATTATATACTTCGGTTAACAAAAATCACCTCTATTTATAGGGTACACTCCCCTTTTGTTTATGACTTTTGCACAAAAGTTCTTCCGTTTAGTCGGTCGGAATCCGGACATAAAATTGAAAAATATCGTGCGGAACTCATGCAGAACGAAACACCCCTCACATGGACAGACCTTGGTGCTGGCTTTAAGAATGAAGGAGGGAAAGTTCAAGCAAAATCCGTAGCTACCCTTGCGCGATCTTCTGCAAGAAGACGACGAGAAGGAGAACTACTGCACAGAATTTGCCGGCACTACAAGCCCCAAAGGCTCTTGGAATTTGGAACAAACCTTGGAATCTCCGCTTTGTATCAATATAGTGCAGTTCCTCAAAGTAAAATGCTCACTATGGAAGGCGCTCCAGAAATTGCAGCATTTGCAGCAAAGGGCTTTGATATTCTGGGATTAAAACCGGAAATTATTACAGGAGAATTTGGGGAAACACTCCGTAGGTTCAATAATTTTGCCGACTTCCGTCCGGATTATGTATTTATAGATGGCAATCATCAATACGAAGCTACCCTGAATTATGCAACCGCTCTTATTCCCAATATGGAAGAGGGAGGGATTCTTATCTTAGATGATATTTATTGGTCACAGGGAATGAAAAAAGCATGGAAAGAAATAAAAAATCATCCCGATATTACGCTAACTATTGATTTATATACCTTCGGAATTTGTTTTGTGCGTAAAAAACAAGCAAAATCTCATTTTCATTTCTTTTTCAGAAACTTTTGAGCCAAAAATTTATTCCCTACCCAAAACAATTATTATCAATCCCTCTACACGCCCTTTTTTAAAGAAAAAGTAAGAAAAAATGAAAGATTTACAATATATTCTGTTATTTTTGTAAAATAATTACTCATCAAAAACAAGACCCCAAAATACAAATAAGCAACATCGAAGATTTGAATAACGTGTATGAAAAAAATAATCCTGTATATCTTTTCAGTCATAACCCTGTTTTCAGGATTTAGTCTCAATGCTCAAAATCTTAAAAGAAAAGGAGCTTTAGGAATACAAGCCGAACAAATCAGCGACTCCATTCTAGATAGTCGTGGATTTGAGGAGAGGAAAGCCGTAGCGATTACAAAGGTCTTTCCGGAGACTACTGCCGAACAACTCAAACTTAAACCCGGAGATTATCTGTTTGAAGTAAACGGGCATAAAACCGAAAATCTTAAAGACCTAAGAGATATTTCTGAATCCCTTAGAGTGGGAGATTCTATTTCTGTTTTGTATGCTACAGGGCGATTAACAAAAGTAGCAAAAGGCTATGTTGTTGCTAAACATTTAGAGGCTTCTAATGCGGGAGAGGTGATTTATGATGAGGTAAAAAGTGGAGATATTTATCTCCGTTCTATTATTCATAAACCCTTCGGAAACGGTAAGTATCCTGTAATTTATTTTATACAGGGTTTTGCTTGCGCCTCGGTAGAAATTCCTTATTTATCTAATCAGCCTATGCAGCAACTCATTGACGGGTGGGTTAGCGCAGGTTATATGGTGTATAGGGTAGAAAAGCCCGGCGTGGGGGATTCTTATG
>CAUJFT010000286.1 GCA_963169475.1 Bacteroidota bacterium
TGATTGTCCTTTGAAAAATTTTCTATCCCAAATTTAGAAATGTATTGCGCCAATAGTTGCTTATGAAGTTTCAGGGAATCCTTCGCTTTTTCAATACGTTGAAGCATTTTTTTATCCTGATAATAGCGCGTGGTGTTCAGATTTGGAAAAGGAGTGGCCTCTTCGGGTAGTGCGCTACCCGAAGTGCTATCTGCTTCCCTTATGTAAACAGACTTTATCTTTTGAATAACCACCCCCTCTCCAAACTGCCCAATCAGGGGTTGAGTAATCAGCATAAGCCCCACACACAATAAATTCAGAACAAGCGTATATTTTGTCATACTTGTTTTATATCGAGATTTTTGTTATTCAGATGTAAACGAAAAAAACAATGCTCCGATAGCTGAGATAAGCAAAAAATATGCTTAATTTTTAACCTCATGTTTATCCACATTTTTATCAATAGAGATTTTAGGGCATTTCACCATAAGTACTACAATAATCATAAGTAATTAAAACACTATATATCAATATATTAATTCTATTTTTACCGTATAAAATATATGAAAATCATATATTTTATACTTATATCTATTAGCTTATCCACATTTGCACATTATACATTTATCTTCTGGAAGTCAGTATTTTATAACTTTAACCCCCATTACCCTATATAAATCCCTACATTTTCAATATTTATCCACTTTTCCACAAATGCCTGCTTTGTGTGAAATTTACCCAATGTGGATAGACTTGGGCAAAACTATAAATAGATGTGAATAAACCTATTTTTTTTCTGAAAACTTTATCCACATCTGCAATATTTTTTCACAATCTGTGGAAAACTCTTCCTATGTGAATAACTGTTGTGGATAAATCCAAAGTTATTTACTTATAACTCACGATTTTATTTTATAAACTTTTCCATAGTAAGCCCATTTTCGATAATATGTGAATATGTTTAAAAGAGGCTTAAAATATTTATAGTTAGTTTTTTATAAAATAAATTTCCAACCCAAAATGTGGATTATCAAAAAAACAACTTTTTTCAGAATACTTATGCACACATTCCACAAGCCCAATATTTATAACTCTTTTTTATAAATATTTTATAAATTATAAATGGTATTATAAAAAGGCGTGAATAACGATTAAAAGAATTTGGCGGGTCATGTATCCAAATTGGCTAAATATCGTTATAAAACTAAACCATTAATTTTCGAGCAAAGACATGCAATTTACCAAAGAAAAATTAGAGGAAATAGGACAAATTGGGTTTTACAATGTGAATGTCAATCCTCAATTGGATTTGTTTGAGGAAATACAAAGACTTAAAAAAGAAAAAAATGCTATTATATTGGCACATTATTACCAAGACTCGGATATTCAAGATATAGCCGATTATATCGGAGATAGCTTGGGGTTAGCGCAGCAAGCAGAAAAGACAAGTGCCGATATTATTTTATTTGCGGGTGTTCACTTCATGGCAGAAACTGCCAAGATTTTGAATCCGCACAAAAAAGTATTGTTACCAGACCTGAATGCGGGTTGCTCTTTGTCCGATAGCTGTCCTCCAGAAGCGTTTTCTAAATTTAAGGATTTATACCCCAATCATAAAGTGGTTTCCTACATCAATTGCTCTGCCGGTATAAAAGCACTGAGCGATGTAATTGTTACTTCTTCCAATGCCGAAGCAATTGTAAGGTCTTTCGCTGATGACCAAAAACTGATATTTGCACCGGATAAAAACCTAGGTAGATATATTGCTGCCAAAACCGGAAGAGAAATGATTCTTTGGGATGGCTCTTGCATGGTACATGAGGTTTTTTCGCTCAAAAGGATATTAGACCTGAAAGCACTTTATCCGGAATCAGAAATCATCGCACATCCTGAATGTGAAGAGACTGTTTTAGCACATGCTAATTTTATCGGCTCTACTACGGCTTTGCTAAAATATGCAGTGAAATCCGAATGTCAGTCTTTTATCGTAGTTACTGAAAGCGGGATTCTGCATCAGATGGAAAAAGATGCCCCTCACAAGCACTTTATTCCTGCTCCGTCAGAAGGTACTTGTGCTTGCAATAGTTGCCCACACATGAAGCTAAATACCCTTGAAAAAATATATATTTCCCTCAAATACGAAGTTCCCGAAATCAATATGCCCGAAGATTTAATGAAAAAGGCTTTGCTTCCTATACGTAAAATGTTAGAAATTAGTAGTAAATCCGGTTTATAATAGTAACTTTGTAAGCGTATCTTGTCTCGTTACGATTTTAGTAATAACTTCGTACATTATGGGATAGAATATATGGATTTACATTAAGAGAGTGTCTTCTTATTAGGATAGAAAGATTTTAGGGATGATTCTTATGGCAAGAAGTTTATTATTGTGCTTGATTTTGTTAATTTTTTGGGGTAACAAAGCACTCCCTCAATCCTCTTTGAATAGAGGAAGTAGCGTAACGGGGATTACCCAGCGAAATGGTGGTGGTTACTCAAAAAATGACCCAGAAGTTGTTTTGCCTTCACTCTATAATGTTGTTACCATAGATTTAAAAAGAAGAGAGGGTTTTTCTTCTAGACCTTACCTTGATGGGGAGCAATGGACCATAGGATATGGGCAACATTTCAAAAGTATTTCGTACCTACCCCAATATCCAATTACAGAAGTAAAGGCTACCGAAATTATGAATAAAATGCTGGAAATAGAATTTAGGAATGTTTGTCAGCAATTTCCTGATTTTCAAATGAATGAAAAATGGGCACTTACGTCATTGGTTTTTAATGTGGGTATGACTGCGGTGAGAAATGATTCTGTATTTTGGCAGGGGCTTAAAACCAAGAACCTTGCTGTATTAAAAGAACGATGGATACACCCGACTTATGCCAAGTCGTCTAATCATACTAAAAGCAGGGAGTTAGAATGGGCAGTTTTTACCAAAGACGTTCATAAAGTCAATAGGCTTTATGAAGAGGCTTCTCGGGTAGTAAAATATCGCTACGAGAAGAAAATAGATTTCTATGAGTGGCGAACTAAAAAAAATAAAGAAGCCGGCATAAATTAAAACATAAATCAAAAGCGGAAAATAGCCACCTATTTTCCGCTTGAAGTCCGTTTGTATAAAAGAGAGACAAAGGTTATTTTAGTCTATTCCAATACTGCGTTCTTCCCAACATAGAAAAACCTATATAGCCTCTTAATTTGAGCTTATCCGCATTTTCCATTGAAAGGTAGCAATCATATTCTTTTCCGTTTTTAGGGTCAAGAATCTTGCCGCCGCTCCATTCGTTTCCTTTTTTAGTTAATCCGGATAAAATAATCATTCCCACTACTTTTTTTCCTTTTCGGCTTCCCGGACATACCTCACAGACGGGGTCAGCATCCTCGTCCGCAGTACGGTTGTGCAAAGCCCTAATTACACCGTAGAGTTTTCCGCCTGACTCATATACTTCAACGGTAGAACGAACTTTTCCGGTTACGTCATCTACTGTTTGCCACTTCCCTACCGGCGACTGAGCGAGCGCGCTTACACTAAAAAAAATTAAGGATAATACAAAAATACCTAACTGTTTCATAAATTTTTAAAATTTTGTTAATTGAAAGACGATTCATTAGTTTTGCAAATATATACGAATTTTATCAAAAGGATATTGATTAGGGTGTAAACTTTAAACGATATCGTGTTTAAATTGTTTTTAATCATTCATAGTTTAAATAATTTTTATGAAAAGTATTATTTCCTATAATGTAAACGGGATTCGCTCCGCTGCTAATAAAGGGTTTTGGAATTGGATAAATCAAGAAAACCCTGATATTATATGCCTTCAAGAAATAAAAGCACAACTTGCCGACCTTGATATTACTTTTACTTCTCCAGCAAGTTATCATGCCTTTTATCATTCTGCCGAAAAAAAAGGATATAGTGGCGTAGGGATTCTGACCAAAGAAAAACCCTTGGCGGTAACCTATGGCTGTGGTATCCCTCAATACGATAGAGAAGGACGATTTATAAGGGCAGATTTTGAAGGTTTTTCGGTGATGAGCGTATATATGCCTTCTGGTACTTCCGGAGAAGAACGTCAAGGGATAAAAGAGCAGTGTATGGCGGATTTACTCCCCTATTTTATTTCGCTCAAAGAAAAATTCCCCTATTTAATTTTGTGTGGTGATTTTAATATAGCACATCAAGAAATAGATATTCACGACCCGGTGAGAAACAAAAATAATACAGGCTTTCTTCCTCACGAGAGAGCATGGATGACGACATTCTTTGAATCCGGTTTTATGGATAGTTTCCGATTTTTGAACCCTAGTTTACAACAATATTCATGGTGGACTTTCAGAGCGAATGCAAGAGCCAATAATAAGGGGTGGAGGATTGATTATCAAATAGTTTCTGACAACTGTAAACCTCTTTGTAAAGATTCATCTATTCTAACAGAAATTGTCCATTCAGACCATTGTCCCCTTCGTTTAGTCATTGATATCTAAAGGAATCCCCGTATTTTTTAAGTTTTGAGGTATTTGGAGAGTCAGTATATCCAAAGGCATTTTTTTCAATTGAGAATATGCCCGGTAAACCTCCTGAATTGGAACATTAGCCATATCTGTTTCAAGCAAGATTTTTTCAGGAGAAAGATAGGTTATGACCTCTTTCAATTTCTCAGAAGGCTGCAAAAGGCTTTTTCCAAATGAAAAAAAAACGTTATCTTTATTTAGTTTTTTTGTCTGTTCGATATTGCCGCGATAATCATGAAAAATTACAGATGCATCCATTTTTTTGAGAAAATACGCTATATCTGAATAAGCCCTTACACAATGAATAATGTAAGGCTTGGCAATATATCGGTTTAGCTCAATTTGAGCTTCCATTACTTCATATTGTGTGGAAATGTGAATATCTTTTACTCTATCAATCCCACATTCTCCGAGTGCGATTACTTTGGGAAGATTCAGAAGTTTTTTTAGTTTGTCAATCTGAAGATGCCAATCTGCTTGTATAAGCCAAGGATGAATCCCTACTGAAATAGAGTAGTCCAAAGCGTTAAGTTTGGACGGAGAAACAAGAAAAGCATTTCTAATCACAAACTCTTCGGAAGATTGTGGTTTTTTGTGTGTATGAATATTGATATAGACTTTGGGCATTCTTATTAAAAAAGCCCTACAATCTCTCTCACTTCTATTAGGGTTTTCTGCGCTTTTTTACGAATTTCGGCAGAAGAAGCGCGGATTTTTTCTGTAAAATCTTTATCTTCTTTGATTTCTTCCTTTTTTTCTCTCAAGGCATTTACAAAAGGTACTACGGTGGTGGCTACTCCCTCTTTGAGTTTCCCGTACATCTTGGCTCCGCTTGCATATTCTTTCATCAAATCTTTGTATAAATCTTTGTTTCCCAGGCTATTGATGATAGAAAAAAGATTTTCAACACCCGGGCTAATTTGCCCTTCAGAAGTATCTCCTACGTCAGTAACCGCAGATTTTATTTTTTTACGAAGTGTATTTTCTTCTTCAAATAAAAACAAGCAATGTTTTTCACCCAAACTTTTAGACATTTTTTTAGCGGGGTCTGCTAATGACTGTACTTTAGGTATCTCTGTGAATAAAGCCTGCGGCTCCCTAAAATAATCTGTTTGGAATTGATAATTGAAACGATTGGCAATATTACGAGATAATTCTATATGCTGCTTTTGGTCTTTACCTACGGGTACAAAGTGCGGGTGATAAATCAATATATCGGCTGCTTGTAATACCGGATAAGTAAACAAACCAGAAGTAATAAACGAGTTGGAAATGTTTTCTTCGAGCAGCGACATTTTGTCCTTAAATTGAGTTTGGCGGGTAAGTTCATGGTAAGAAGCCATACAATTTAGAATCCACGTAAGCTCTGTATGCTCAGGGATAAGAGATTGTACAAAAAGGTTTTCGATTTTTACGCCACAAGCCACTAAGGACATTACCATATCAAGGGTGTTTTTTCTTAATTCTTGTGCATTATAAGGCATTGTCATTGCGTGATAATCTACTACCCCATAGGTGCAATGATAATTCTCTTGCAGCTTTACCCAATTTTGCACTGCTCCAAGATAATTTCCTAAGTGCATTTGCCCTGTGGGTTGTATGGCTGAAAGAATATTTTTTTTGACTGTCATTGTATTTTATAGTATATTTTTTTTTGTGAAAACTCGGACGATGTAGGGAATAAACCGGAGATAATAAATCATTTAGAAGTGAGAGAAGAAAAACAATACTTTCTCTACAAGCAATATTTTTCATAAAATGATAGAAATAATCCTTCTATCTACCCATAAAAACCATCAAAATAGAAATATCCGAAGGAGAGACCCCACTAATTCGGGAGGCTTGCCCTAAGCTTCTTGGTTTTATACGAGAGAGTTTTTCTTTCCCCTCGGCAGAAAGCGACACTAACTTTTCATAATTAAAACTTTCGGGTAACTGAATATCATCTAACCTCATCATTTTGGAAGCCAATTCATCTTCTTTTTTAATATAGCCAGAGTATTTCGCCTGAATTTCCATTTGCTCTTTTTCTTCTTCGGAGAAGGAGTGTGTCAGATTGAGAATTTCTTCATTGGCATTGGACAACATATTTACGGTTACGCCCGGGCGAAGGAGGATTTGTATGGCTTTTTGTTTTTGAGAAATAGGAGAACTCTCTATACTTTCTAGAAAAGGATTTATTTCCGAAGGAGAAATAGAGATTTGAGAAAAAGATTCAAGCATCTCTTTTACTGCATTTTCTTTTTGAACGACTTTTTGATAGCGAACTTCGTCCGCTAATCCGATAGTATATCCAATATTAGTAAGCCTTAAATCTGCATTATCCTGTCTTAATAGGGTTCGATATTCTGCTCTGGAGGTAAACATACGATAAGGCTCTTGTGTTCCCTTTGTAACGAGGTCATCAATCAAGACTCCTATATACGCCTCATTTCTTTTTAAAATCAGCGGTTTTTTTTCTTGTACGCGCAGGGCTGCATTAATTCCGGCGATTAGTCCCTGGCTTGCCGCCTCTTCATATCCGGTTGTACCATTAATTTGTCCCGCAAAATATAACCCTTCTATAAGATGGGTTTCTAAGGTTAATTTTAATTGAGTGGGTGGGAAATAGTCATATTCTACAGCATATCCCGGTCGAAACATCTTTGCTTTCTCCAAGCCGGGTATTGTTCTAAGTGCGTTCATCTGTACGTCTTCGGGCAAAGAAGAAGATAATCCATTTACATACACCTCTACGGTATTCCAACCTTCAGGCTCAAGAAATAATTGATGCCTTTCTTTGTCCGCAAATCGTGTGATTTTATCCTCTATGGAAGGACAATAACGAGGACCTAATCCCTGAATCCTGCCGGAGAACATAGG
>CAUJFT010000287.1 GCA_963169475.1 Bacteroidota bacterium
ACTAAGGCTACAATTGCGCCAATAATATGCATTCCATGAAGTCCGGTAAACATGTAGAAGAAAGAAACAGAGTTATCCGTTCTCCTTTCATCAACAAAAGGCAATTTAGCATTGGTTAGTTCTACAAAGGCACCCCACTGCCCTATCAAAAACAGAATCCCTAACACAAGGGTAATCATTAACCCGTATAGTGCTTTTTTCCTTTCTCCTTTTAAGGCGGATTTTACAGAGAAGTGCATAGAAAGGCTACTAAACAATACAATAATCGTATTAAAATTTAGGATTGAGGGTAAGCTGAAATGAACAATTTTATCGGGAGAAGTGAATGACCGGCTAACAATATAGGCACTAGTAAGCCCTCCAAAAATCATAATTAGGGTTAGTATAAATAACCACATGTTAAACTTATAAGGATGTACTATATAATTTTTTTGTTCCATGATTGAATAGAAATTATCATTAAATGTTGTTAGCTACAACCAAAGGTTAAATAAAAAAGTTAGCTGAATAAGCGGTAAGTATAAGAAAGAGGCAAACATCAACTTTTTTGCGGCGGCATCTTCCATATTTTTATACAATCTCCATGCAGGAATAAATAGTCCACCTCCCCACAGCCCAAGCAATATCGCTTGCCATAGTGAAATGAACCCAAAAGAGTAAGGGAGAAAAGCCAAAGGAATGGTGAAAAGCGTGTAATACATGATAACTGTTACACTAAAACGGGTTTTGCCGGAGGCAGAGGGAAGCATTTTAAAACCCGCTCGACTATAATCTTCATGGGCAACCCACGCAATCGCCCAAAAATGAGGAAATTGCCAGAAAAATTGGAAAGCGAACAGAATTAATCCAAAAGTATCTATATGCCCTATCACTCCAACGTAGCCAATAAGTGGGGGTAAAGCACCCGGAATTGCTCCTACAAAAACCGAAAAGGGAGAGATTCTTTTGAGCGGAGTATAAACAAAGGCGTAAGACAAATAACCGATAACGCCAAGAAGGGCTGCTGGCAGGTTAAAATAGTAGCCTAATAATCCAACACCAGCTATGCCCGTAAGAATTGCATATATTATGGATTCTTTAAGGCTTAGTACTCCGGCAGGAATCGGGCGGTTTCTTGTGCGTTTCATTAGTGCGTCCCATTCGCGTTCAAATACTTGATTTAAAGCCCCTGCTCCGGAGGTAATCAAATATCCAGAAAGAGCCATGATACTCAATAATAACCAAGAGAAGTTTGAACTTGCTGCCATACTATACCCAAAAGCCGCAGAGATTGCAACGAGCATCGTCAAGCGATATTTCCCAAGCACTAAGTAAGCTTTTAGCTTTTGGGAGATTGTTATTTTTTCGGAAATCGGTACTTTTACTTGCATAAATAACGGACAAAACACTAAATCCGATACAAAATTAGCTATAAAGGTTGAAAGCACTACTAATTTCACAAAAATATATTCATTTTTTCCTGATTATCAGGATTTGCAAGATTCGCTATGTAATATATCTTGGCACTATGATGTTTCGCCTTCATGCAGCATGATAGAGGCAGACCGATTTTCCGTATAGTCCAATGGTTTTTAATGCGTTTATCCTATACAGATATTAGAATGTCATTAGAATTACAAAAACATTTTGTTGCTTTATATATAATTGTGTAACTTTGTTGTATTATATATTTCGGTTTGAAAAGGATTGGTAGCGTTAGCGTAATTGGTTGTACGATTCGTGAGTGGCTATGCAAATCTTTTTTATACACTGATTGTATTTGGCACGATTATTAAGGCTATGAAAATAGTATTCTAATCCTAATATTTGTTGGGTGAACCTACACTTCTATATTATTTTCGCCATAAAATTTTGAAAAGCCTATAAAAAGCGTTAAAATTGCACCGCTAACTTTTTTGTAAAGAATGAAAAGATATATTGCTGTTTCGATTGGGCTACTCCTTACCGGATTTTCTTTTTCGGGCTTGATTCCTTTACACTCAAATTGGGGCTTGGAGTCTTTGGCTTCTGCGATTGTGAAAGGAGAGGATATCGGGTCTAACAAGGACTTGACGAAACCCGAGGATCTAAAATATAATCAGATTGTAAAGGTATTAATAAAAAAAGATACTGAATGTCGTAAGGTAATTAAAGACGAACAATTATATGCGGAAGGTTGGGATACCCTTGCACAACCCCGCTTTTGGTCAGAGATTATTTCCCTTAATCCCGAATATAGCTTGATTAATATCGCCGAAAAGAGGACAATTCTCGGGGTTATCTCTACCAAATACTACGAAAGACTTGGTGCTATTCAGCAGAAAAATTTCAAGGATAGCATCAGATATGCAAATGGGCTGGCCTCCCATACAAGCATTATGATAACTTCTGGTAAGAACCATTATTATCTTATCCGTGAAACAATCCCCAATATCAGCCGAGCAATTGATATTTTCACACAAGAAGGAACAGACCCTTGGTTTGCCCAAGTGATTTTGATGATAGAAAGTCCGGGTGCAAATCGGACTTCGGAAGTAGGGGCAAGTGGTTCGTTCCAAATTATGCCAGATGTAGCCAGAGAGTTTGGAATGACGGTAAATGAGCAAGTGGACGAAAGGCATAATTTCAGGAAATCGGCTCAAGTAGCGGCGCGCCTCCTCAATAAGATTTATATTCCGAAAGTAAAGGGTATCCTCCAATCAAGGGGGATTGCTTATCAGGAAAGTGATATGTGGTTTAGAATGCTTGTACTCCATGCCTATCACGCAGGGCCTGGTAATGTAAACGCCGTTATCAGTGCGATTGCGCCGCGTAGAGGCGGAGTGGATTTGATGCAAAAAGTTTGGACTACGGAATCTGGAGGATTCGGAAACGCCTCCCAAAATTATTCTCAGATTGCGCTTGCCGCACTAATTGAGTTAGACCATATTCTTGCAAAGTATGCCACCGATGTTTGTAGTGTCAAAAATCAGACCTACTAATTAACAGAAGCGATGCATTATAAGTTATATTCCGGAAAAAAGCAAACCGCTTTTCTCTTTTTTATTCGGAATGAAAAAAAAACATAGCATTAATAATATAATCGGGAAAGTCCTAAAAATCATTGTATCTGTACTTGCATTAGGGTATATCGTCTGGAAGATACGACAAGAAATGGGGCTTATCGGAGCGCATTTATATCCTATAGGCGTGGAGAAGCTCGGTTTAATCATAGTCGCGCTCCTACTTGTAATTCCTAATCAAGGATTGGAGGCTTGGAAATGGGCGTATATGACCCGAAAATACTATCCCGAGATGACATTTAGGAAGGCATTAGAAGGGATTTTGGCGGGGAATGCTGCGGGTATTTTCACCCCTAACCGATTGGGAGAATATGCGGGAAGAATGTTTTATCTCCCTCACGGCAAAAGAACGGAAGCCCTTACCCTTACGCTTACCGACCGGCTTTGTCAGATGCTTGTTACTATCTGGATGGGGGTAATTGCAGGTGGATACATGATTTTTTTTACAAAACAGATTTGGCTTAGTGCTTTTCCATTTAAAATAACGTATCTCTATACGTTTTTCTCTCTACTTGTAGCCGGCTGCCTAATCGTGAATTGTATTGTCATTTACCCTCATACTTTGTTGAATTTGCTGGCAAAAAAGTTTTCTTGGCGTTGGATACATAGTATTAATCATACCTTTGCGCAAGTAAGTTCCAAGGATTTATGGACTGTGTATATAGTCAGTATTTTTCGCTATCTTATTTTTACTTTTCAATATTTTTTATTACTACCCGTGTTTGGATACAAAGAATCTTTTCTACTTGCGATAATGCTAATATGGGTAATTTTTCTTATAAAATCAATAATTCCTTCGATTTCTCTTGCAGAATTGGGAATACGGGAGTCGGTGGCGATTACTGTAATGTCGGCGTTTGGGATAGGGGCAATAACTGCTGTAGGCAGTACTTTTCTATTATACATTTTCAATATTGCACTACCCGCAGCGATAGGGGTTCGGTATATCCAAAAGGTAAAAATTTAATCTCTTAGGTATTACTTATCCCTGAACAACTTCCGAAACAACGCGAATTTCTCCTGTAAGCATCTTATGAACGGGACACGCATTGGCTATTTGGAGCAACCTTTTGCGGTCATCTTCCGATAACTTTCCAATTACTTCTATCTCCCTTTTTATCGCTGAAATAGGGTTAGATTTGTCTGCTGTAGCAGTAAAATATAGCTTTATGTGAATACTTTCTACCTCCCAGCCTTTACGGTTTGCATACATTCTCAAAGTAATAGCAGTACATGCGCCCAAAGAGGACAACAAGAGTGCTGCCGGTGATGGGCCCTTATTCTTTCCTCCTAGCGATTCTGGTTCGTCTGCAATCCAATGATGGATTCCTTCGCTTGCCTCCGTAGTATAATCCTGCCCATTGAGGGTGATTGTAACTAACTCCATAACTATATTTTTATTAATGTATGATTTACTGCTACTTTTGGCTATTAGTTTTTGAAAAATTTACATTCTTTCCGGCACCTCTATTCCCAATAAATCCAAGCATTTTTTAAGTGTTTGTCCGGTTATATTAGAAATAGCAAGTCTGGCTGCACTCAAAAAGGGTTTATCTGCGATAAGAATTTTACAGTCGTGATAAAATCTATTATAATCCCGCGCTACCTCATAAGCATAGTTTGCAATAATGGAGGGATTATAGGAATAAATGGCCTCGTGTAGCAGGGCGGGGTATTTGTATAGGGTTTTTACCAATGCCTTTTCAGAGTCGGCGATGACCTCTTCTATTTTGTCCTCCATCTTGAGTGGCTGACTATTACGGCTTGTCGCTTCTCTTTTTACGCTAGCTGTCCGCGTATAAGAATATTGAATAAACGGTCCCGTATGTCCATGTAAGTCCACAGATTCTTTCGGGTCAAAAAGCATATTTTTGGTGGGGTCTACCTTTAACAAGAAATACTTTAATGCTCCTAAGCCAAGCGTTTTACTAAGCCGCTGAACGTCCTCCTCACTCATTCCCTCTACTTTTCCAAGCTCTATTGTATTTTCATACGCCGTAGTAGTTACTTCATCTATGAGGTCTTCCGCCTCTACAGTTGTCCCCTCTCTAGATTTCATTTTACCTGTAGGTAGGTTTACCATTCCATAAGAGAGGTGAAATAATCCATCTGAATACGTTCGTCCTAGCTTTTTCAAGATGAGAAATAAAACCTTAAAATGGTACTCTTGCTCATTTCCTACGACATAAACAGATTTTTCAGCCCCAAAATCTTCATATTTTTTATCAGCAGTGCCTAAGTCTTGCGTCATATATACGGTAGTACCATTACTTCTCACAAGCACCTTAAAGTCTAATTTTTCAGGAGTTAAATCAATGCCAATAGCCCCATCTTCTCTCCGGGTGAAAATACCTTTCGTTAGGGCTTCATAGGCAATATCACGTCCAGATTCATACAAATCAGATTCGTAATAGTACTTATCAAAAGGGATATTTAACTTCTCATAGATTTTTTGATTGGCTTCATACACCCACCCATTCATCGTAGCCCATAACGCCCTAATTTCAGGGTCGTTGTTCTCCCATTTTACTAACATTTCATTGATAGCAAGATTACTCGGCGCGATTTTTTCCGCTTCTTCCTTACTAATCCCTTGATTATTCATTAATTCCATAATCTCTTCCTCAAGCATTCGAGAAAATGCTACATAACAATCTCCTATGAGTTTATCCCCTTTTCCATTGTAAGGAGAAGCCTCCGGCGTGATTCCGTTAAATCGTTTTGTCCATGCGTACATAGATTTACAGATAGCAATTCCTCTGTCATTATAGAGACAACAAGGAATGGCTTCGTATCCTGCTGCACGGTACATTCGTATAATTGAATCCCCCAACATCAGGTTTCTTAAATGTCCAAGATGAAGGGGTTTGTTGGTATTAGGGGAGCAAAATTCTACCAGAATTTTTTTATTATTCCCTTCTTTGGAGTTAAAAAAATCTCCATTTATATCAGCATCTTGATGTTCAATGATAAATTTTTTCCAAAAATTATTGTGAAAACTAAGGTTTAGAAACCCTTGGACTACACTATATTTCACAATAAAATCACAAGAAGCTAAGAGGAGGCTTCCGAGAAGTTCCGCAATTGCAGCCGGATTACCTAACTTATATTTATTGAGTGAAAAAATGACAATCGTATAATCCCCCTCAAACTCTTTTCGGGTTTCTTGTACCAAAACCTCCGAAAGTAGGATAGTCTGATTAAAGTGCTTGTTTAGGGCGGTAGCGGTCGCTTCTTGTAAGATTGTAACTATTGGCAACATGGTTGAATATGTTAATTATTTTTTGCTTTACAGAAAGTTCCACAAAGGTAGGAATTTTTTAGGAGAGGAAAAAAATAAGAGAAAAATCATTCTTTGAATAAACTCATTGAGCAGAAAGAATTACACGCCTCTAAAAAACCTTTTTCTGTATTTATGGGTTTTAGATTTGAATAATTTAACTTTTTGTTCAACATTTAAAATTTAAGGAATCAAATCATGGCATTTACACTTCCTGCTTTATCATACGACTTAGCGGCATTAGAGCCACACATTGATGCACGCACAATGGAGATTCATCATGGAAAACATCATGCTGCTTACGTTAATAATCTTAATGCAGCTACCAAGGATACTCCACTCGAAAATATGACTGTCGAGGAGATTATGGCAAGTATTTCTAAATACTCTATGGCAGTAAGAAACAATGGAGGAGGGCATTATAATCATAGTTTGTTTTGGGAATTGATGGCACCCGGAGGAAGTGATGTACCTGAGGGTAAACTTGCCGCCGCAATTGATGATGCCTTTGGTTCTTTTGATGGGTTTAAGTCTGCATTTACCAATGCCGCGACTACCCGCTTCGGCTCCGGCTGGGCGTGGCTTGTAAAAAAAGCCGACGGCTCCCTCGTCATTTCCTCTA
>CAUJFT010000288.1 GCA_963169475.1 Bacteroidota bacterium
GCACATCCGCAGTTTATGTTAGTAGCATCTTTTAATCCGGGGTATCAGCGGGGTTTCAAAGAGTTAAAGCCCTCCACGCGTCAGCGTTTTCTTTCTCTATCGTTTTATTATCCTGATGAGGCTACAGAGGCTGAAATACTCTGGGGTGAGACTAACATTGACAAAGAAACTGCCCGTAAACTCATTGCTATCGGCAATAAAATACGCGGACTAAAAGAAATAGGACTGACGGAAACCGTTTCTACACGCCTACTCGTCAATGCGGCCTTGCTGATTGTGAGCGGGTTACCTAAACGATTATCCGTAAAAACTGCCATTATCGAACCCCTTACTGACGATACCGAAACAATAAATGCCTTATGCGACCTAAGCAATTTGATTATGTAGCACACAATGGATTTAGATGAAATCATTTATTCACGCGTCGCAAAATTCCTTCAATTTCGCAAGAAGGAGGCAATCGCTTCGCTGCCACAGTTAGCAAAGTTAGAGACGTTGCGTTTTCGGCTGAAAATCATTGCTTCGGCAGTTTCCGGAAAAAATATAGAAATTTATCCCGCCGAAAAAGAAGGTGGATATAGAAATGATAATTTTTTCCTTCCGGAGCAGATTTCCTTTTTTCCGGATTATACACAGAACGTTTCTTTTTATCTATTCCGAACTATATATCTGTGTGTGCAAAGCCAAAAGCAGCTAAATTGGAAGCCGGGTCAAAACAAAACGGAAACAGAATCTTTCCAAGTGGCAATGTCTTCCGCCCCTCAAGTTCTCACCGAGATAGAAACACAATTTCCTGCGGTAATGGAAATACACCACGAACTTTCCGCGTTAATTCCCAAAATACCACAAGATAGCCGCACGAACCTATGGCACTTTATGTACGGAAAATGGATGGAAAATCAGCCAGAGGAGAAGACCCGCGAAAAACAAAACCCCCATAAAAACTCACGAAAAAAAATAGAGGACGAACTCCGAACTATACTCAAAGCGCGCGCCGTAGAAGAAATAAAGGTAATCGAAGTGGATAAGAAAACACAAGAAGATTACGTAATGACCCATAATTTTGAAAAAGTAGAAACTGCAGAAGAGTTTAACGGTATCTGGCGAGATTTTGATGGGGAAGATGAATTAAAAGACCATGCAGATGCTCTCAATGAGCTTTCTATGAAATATGCAGTCCGGGTAGATGAAACCACTCATAGTGTGTTACATGCTGATTTTCAGGAAAATACAAATATAGCAGAAAGTACGGAATCGGCTTCTAACCCCGAAACGTGTATTACGTATCCGGAGTGGGATTATAAGAAGAAAATATATAAACCCGATTTTGCACGGGTTTACCCGGAACTATTCTCTTCAAATGATGAGGACTATTTCAAAAAGACGTTGAGCGAGCATAGAATTTTACTAGGAAGCCTCCGAAAAATGCTCACAAGCCTAAACAATAAAAGGCAGCAAGTCCGTAGGCTAAACCAAGGGGAGGATTTCGATATGGAAAGTTTGGTAGATTTATATACAGATATTCATTCAGGGCATTCTCCTGACGAAAAAATCTATTTATCCTCTAGAAAAAGAGAAAAAGATATTTCTATTACTTTGCTATTAGACCTGAGCTTATCCAGTGACGGATATTCAGATAATAATCGAATCATTGATGTAGAAAAACAAGTGGCTATTTTATTTGGAGAAATTTTAAATGAATTTTTTATTGATTTTTCTGTAGCCGGATTTTACTCTAATACCCGCAATTTTACCGCTTATCTTTCCTTTAAGACCTTTGAAGAAAAATGGGAAAAAGCTCGATTCAGTATTGGAGGCGTTCAACCTTCCGGCTATACACGCATCGGAGCGGCAATTCGACACGCCGGAAGTTTATTAAAAACAAGAAAAACCGCCAACAAATGGCTGATTCTTCTTTCGGACGGTAAGCCAAATGACTTTGATAGGTATGAAGGAAAATACGGTATAGAAGATGTTCGACAGGCATTAAAAGAGTTATCCTCTGAAAATATTCAGGCTTATGCCTTCGCCATTGAGTCAAGTGCAAAATTTTATCTACCTCAAATGTTTGGGGAAAATCATTTTCAGATTTTATCCTCTCCCGATAATTTGATTCTTTCACTCGTCAAACTATACGAACGCATCAGAGCATTATCGTAAAAAAGCAATGGCTTCGAAAAACTAATCAGAACCCCTCAACTTTAATTGTTGTTCGATGGCTCTAATTCTTTCTTCTTGATAATCAATCATTTTCTGTTGTGCCTTGATTGCCTCCCATAAAACGGGAGTAAGTCGGGCGTAGTCCACTGCCTTATATCCTTTTTCATCTGTAATCACAAGCTCCGGATAGTGCTTTTCTATTTCTTGTGCAAGAAAGCCTATTTGACGCGCATCGCTGAAGCCTTTCTCCGGAAACGCCTCCTTATCCCAATGATAATAATATCCATTGATTTCTTTTACGACACTCAACGAATTACTTATCGGCATGATACCCGTTTTGTATCGGGTATCCGAGCAAATTAACGTTCCACAACTTGCCATAACGCTCCCGTTTACCACCAATGTACCGGGTAGCCCTCCCGAAAAAGCTATATCCAACTGCCGGTTTCCGGAGTTTACTACCCTTACGTTATAATCCTCTATCAAATTATTCCAATGAAAATCAATATGAGGAGAGCCTAATCCCGCCACCTGATTCCTGCCTCCTATTTCAATACTCCCTCCTTGCTCCGTAGTCAATGCCGAATATAAGTTCCCAAACCATATTTCTCCGTTATGCCTGATTCTAAATCTTTCTTGGGGAAAAGAGGCACCCGCCTGAGAAGTAAAAAAAGAAAACCGTGAGGGCATACTACTCAAACCCGGGAAGGTATCAATATTTACATCTATGACCGCGCCTAACCGAAAGCTATTGCCATCGTGTCCATAATAATAGGATTCTCCTAAATAGTCTCCCCAATTTACACTTGCAGGTGCTTGAAGCGTTCCGTTGCTTTTCATAGAGACCCATGCCGGCACTCCGTTGAGCCCTTGTGCCGATGCAGTTCGGATTACAATATCACTATTTAGCCCGTTAGAATCCTGAATCTCAATCCGGTGAAACGGATAATATAATCCCATGGGAGTTACAGGATTAATTCCAATCCTCCCTTGTGAAGTAAGTACCATTTGGGGAATATTGTTGGTCTTAAACAATAGATTCTGATTGTCTGTTGTACCCAGAAAATTAACAGAAGCGTTTGTCCCCGTATTTCCGTTTATACCCCAAAAACCTTGTGTTGAGCTATTGTAGCTACTTACTCTCCAACGAGAATCTGTGGTATTATAAACCAAAGTAACTGAACCTCCCGAACTGATAATCAGGTCTCCACCAATACCAGTAAGAATTTGATTTGGGACAAGAGAGCCTCCATTTTGGTCTAAAATTGTCATAGTAAAAGTAGTGGTATTCGCTAAAATAACAATCCTCCCATCAGTGCCTCCTTCTATTCCGGTAATCGAAAAAGCAGCGGTTGGTCCAGATATAAGATAATAAGAAAACTTCTGGGCAGAGGTATTGAGATTATGATTCAATCCATTATTCACGTTAAGGGTAGTCGTTCGAAGGCTTAAATCTCCCATAATTTCCAATTTAGTATTAGGAGAGGCGGTACCTACTCCAATATTCTGACCCAAAACAAGTGCAAAAGGAAAGGTAAAAAAAAGCAGGATAAACAAAAGGTTCTTTTTCATAAGAGATAATTACTCGTTAAATGAAACAAATCATACACTCTGTGGTTTTAAGATACAGACAAGCAACCAAGCCTGTTCTATTTAAATTAATACAAATATCAGGAAATATATTTTTAAATGCAAGTAACCAAAGATATCATATTAAATGCCTTAAGAAGCGTAGATGACCCTGATTTAAAAAAGGATATTGTAACCTTAGGCATGGTAAAGGAGATAGAAATTAATGGTAACCTTGTTTCCTTTACGGTAGTACTCACTACGCCCGCCTGCCCAATGAAAGAGCAAATCAGGAAAGCATGTGTAAACGCAGTAAAACTATTGGTTAGTCAATCGTTAGAAGTAACGGTGAATATGACTGCTAATGTAACGTCTATAGAAAATAAAACTATTCCAGAAGTACGAAATATTATTGCAATTTCTTCCGGAAAAGGAGGGGTTGGAAAGTCCACAATTGCTGCAAATCTTGCCGTTGCCCTCGCTAATACCGGAGCCAAAGTAGGATTATTAGATGCCGATATTTATGGACCCAGCCTCCCGATTTTGTTTGGATTTGAGGGGAAAAAGCCGTATTTGAATGATGCTAATAAGCTCATTCCCTTTGAACAGCACGGGGTAAAGCTCATGTCTATCGGGACGTTGGTCTCTCCCCAGCAAGCCATCGTTTGGAGAGGACCTATGGCTTCCAAAGCACTACGCCAACTGATTTTCGATTCAGATTGGGGAGAATTGGATTATTTATTAATAGACATGCCTCCGGGTACAGGGGATATACATCTTACCTTAGTACAGTCTTTACCCGTTACCGGTGCGGTAGTCATCACCACCCCCCAAAAACTTGCAGTTGCAGATGCCCGTAAAGGAGCTGAAATGTTTCGTTGGGACCAGATTAATGTACCAATTCTGGGGGTTATTGAAAATATGGCTTATTTTATTCCAGATGAAGCTCCTGAAAAAAAATATTATATTTTTGGAGAAAATGGCGGAAAGTCTCTTGCTGAGGCACTTGAAACAGAATTAATAGGGCAAATCCCAATACGCCAAGGAATTGCCGAAAATAGCGACTTCGGAACACCAATTGCCGTCTATAAATCCGGAGATATTGCCAAAGTTTATCATGAAATTGCTGGTACACTTGCCCAAAAGATTGCAATCCGAAACGCTTCTGTTTCTCCCACTTTAAAGGTCGAAATTCGTAATCAGTAAATTTAGGGCGGTTCTAAAAATACAATTTCTATAAAATAGACAAAAATTAAAATATTGTAAGTGAATTAGTTTATTCCTTATTTGTGGTGAATTTTTTCATTTTTAGAACTACTCTCTAAATAATCTACGCTTTCTCTATCCCAAAAAGACTTGATTTTAGCGTCTTTCGTAGTCCTTGTAACCAGCCCTAAAAGTTGTTTAATGGGGTCTCAATCGTGCCGCTTTAATGTGAGTTCCTCTACTCTACTGACCTTTTATCTATCCTTGTTGATGAAAGTACCAAGAGGGGGTAAGATAGGCGACTACTCCCCCTGTCATATTGAGTGGAGGCGCAACCCCGCCCCCTACTACTACATACTTCTGTGTTTTACGAATAATCTTGTGAGCCTGATTGACCTTAGCAATAAAAAAAACACCTTTCCTGGAAAGGTGTTTTTTTTATTGCTTTAAAGTTACCGACTTCTATTTACTTCTGATGATAGGCACTTAAAGAAACAGAGTAATAGTCATAAGATTTAAATTCTTTGTCTATCCCTACTAGCTTTATACTACGTACTTCTAATACCATATCCTTCAATTTAGCGTCCATTTTACCATTGAGGTCAAAAGGAATCCATGAAGTACTAACGAGGTTATCCAAAACTTGTTCATCTTGTACCAATGTGCAACAAGTGAGCTTTGAATCTTCTACTTGTTCTACAAGTAAACTATACACCGCGTCTGCATCTTCCTTAGAACGAAACTCCCCATAGAAAGCCTGTACACTAAACGACCCCATAGAACTACGAATAACCGTCTTTTCAGCACCTTTTAGCATTATTTTACTCTCATACTCCTTACTTAGGAAATCAAAAGCATCGTTTTCTTTTTTTATTTCATTTCCCTTCAAAGTAGCAAAATTATCTTTCAGCCCATTGATAAGGGAATTTAATTGGGTTTCAAACGATGCTCCATCATTATCTTCTTCGCTTACATCGTAGGTATCACTTGGGTCCACAAGCCCCTCTACCTTTATTGCGGATTTTTTGAATAAGAGAATGAGTCCATCTTCGTCTAAGGGTTGCATATTTTGGGGCATGTGTGAATTATCATCTGGAGCTACATACAAAAGTGCTACGGGTTCCCCCTCTTCGCCAAACTCTCCGATGTAACGTACGTTATAGTCTTTAAACTTACTTCTAACTTTTTCCCTTGCTCCATAACTATTGATACCGGAAGGCCAGCCATTCTCATGGGAAATTTCAATCGCCTTATCAATATGCTCATCTCCAAAGATTTTCTTATATAATTTCATTGCACTTTCATCTCCCTGAATATCGTAAGTAGAGTAGAGTTCCATCGGGTCTATGATGCTCGCATTATAGACACCTCCTTCGCTATCTTCCTGCTCTTCTACATTTTCTTCGTAGGGAGTAGCATTGGGGTCTCTGCTAATTCCGGACTCTCCCATCACGAAATAAATATCCCTGCTGGGAATTAAATCTGATGGCATGTGTTTGTTTTCGTCTGCCGGGCAGTAGAGGATTACTTTTCCGTCAAGCCCATCTACTAAAAGATAAACATTATATTTTGTCATGTTGTACTTATTCTTTCCCCACTGCTCAAGGTTAGAGATTCCCTCTGGCCAGTTGTTTTCGTTAGCATATTTGAGGACATCTTGAAACCCTTTTTCGCCTACCGCTTTTTTTATGGCTGCGTGCCAAGAGGTTTCGTTTTTAATATCGTAAGTAGAATACAACTGACCCGAGTCCGTAATCTTCGCCTTAGGAAAAGCGGTTGACTCATTATCTCCAGAGCCGGTAAGTGCAATACCGTCCTTTCCAATGATAAAATAAATACTATGCCCTTTGGGTTGCATTCCGGAAGGCATGCTTTGGTTTCCTTTCTCTGGGATCTCAAGAATGGCATAATCTCCTCCAAAAATTGCAATGAGGTTAGTTTTATAGTTTGCCATCTTGGGGCGGTTAGCACTTCTACCACTAAGGGTAGCAATCTCAGAGGGCCATGACCCTTCTTCACAATATAGGAGAATGTCTTTGAAAACGGCTTCTCCGGTTTGTGATTTAATTTCGCTATAGTATTGTGTTTTTGTTTTTAACGAAAAAGTAGAATACAACCTTCCTGCATCTGTAATTTTTGCGGGCATAGGTCTGTTGACCTTAGAAGGGACTGTTTGGGAATATAAGTTATTAATGAATATAAAGCAGAACACCCAAATAAATAATGGATAAAACACTGTTTTTCTCATAAAATATCAAAATTTAGCGTTAGTTTAAAAGAATAATGCTATTTTTTTGTAAAGATACAATTTTCTAATGAAAAACTATAACAGCAAATCATTTCACGTAAATCTATAGAATATGTATAATATATATTTTAGGACTTACGCAAAAACGAAAAATAAATAATTGATAATCAACGATTTATTGCATTTCGCATTAAATTTTAAATTGGTGAAAATCAATTTGTTACAGAAAAGTGCGTAAGTCCCATAGTTATCAAAAGACGCGAAAAGTCTTCTTTTTAATTCAATATAATAAGACCAAAAATAAATAAAAACTCTTTATGAGTAGGCTATAATACATTTACAATTAAATAGATAACAATATAATAGAAGCAAAGGCAAGCACTATTCCGATATAATTTAGAGGAGTATAGCACTCTTTGTACAAGAGAATCCCCAATAGACAAACAGTCAGTACCATACCTATATTATTCAGGGGGAAAAATAGGCTTGCCTGCATATAATTAAGCGTTTTCAAGAGAAATAGAATCGAAAAATAATTGAGTACTCCAAGAAAGACACCCGCAAATAAAGAAGCCATGCTAAAGGAGATTATCCTTCGAAGATACATATAGAGGAGAACTCCTACCCCAATGATAGCCGCAGAACCAAAAACCAACATCATAAAATTACTCTCCGAAAGTTGATGACTATAATATACATCAAAAACTTTCAGGGCGGTATCTATCGCGCCACTCCCGAAGAAGACAAGTGCAGAGAATAGGGCAAAGGGAAGCGATATTTTAATACCTGAATCTGATGGGTCTCCTTTTTTGAATTGTATCAATAAAATAGAAAGTAGTGCAAAACCAACTCCAAGTATATTCCAACCTCCTATTTTTTCTCCGAAATAAAATACCGAAAACAAAACCGGAATAACCACACACATTTTGGAAAGAATAGCAACAAAACCAGCACCTGCTTTTTGAGTTAGGTATCCTATACAGAAAAAGATTCCAATAAATAAGCCTCCAAGTACCGTCCCAAAAAGAACTATAGAACTATCTACAGAGGCGATATTCTCTACAAATTCAGGGGAGTGAATCGCCCCACATAACACACATGTTAGGTAATTGACGGCAATGACGGGCGAGAGCGGATACCTAAATCGCTCGATGTATTTAAAGTATAGAACGATAAAGCTTGATGTAATAATACTTAGTAGTAAAAATATGATTCCCATGTATTTATTTTGAATTTACACCCCCAATTGATTTTGTTGATTATAGAAGGCTATGCAAACCATCTTTCGCTAAACCAGGTACTCATGAGGGTAAAAAATGTATCACGAAAAAGTCTCTTTTTCGTGATTACTATCAAATATCGTGATATTATTTGCAATTTAAGGTCAAGAAAAACACTCAATCCGATTATTTTACCTCTTGCATCATCTTTCTTACCCAAGGTGAAATTGAGATGAGTATAATTCCGGAGATGAGGGCATAAATCGCTAACTGTTGATAGCCACTTGTGTAGGTTGTTAATTTCTCCAAGGCGGTGGCATTTTCGTTAGGGCTTGCCATTCCTGCTCCCAAAATACCAGCCACATACTGCCCGTAAGCACTCGCAAGAAACCACATACCCATCATTACTCCTTGTAAGGGTTGTGGAGAAAGTTTTGTCATAATAGATAAGCCAATAGGAGAAAGGCAAAGCTCCCCGAAGGTAATGATAAAATAAGCCAATGTAAACACATCTAAAGAGGTAATTCCTTCTGCATTAGCAAAAAACCTAGTTGCCGAAAAGGTATAAAAAGCCAAAGCAAGAAATAAAAATCCTAACCCAAATTTGATGACAGTATTAGGCTCTTTATTTCTTTGGCTAAGCCATATCCACACAATACCCAATAAGGGAGCGAAAATAATCACGAAAAGGGAGTTGGCAGAATTATTTACTCCATTAGGGTCTAGGGTAACTCCAAGTACTTTGTTATTTAGATTATTGGCGGCAAATAGACTTAAAGAACCCCCACTTTGTTCAAAGAAAGCCCAGAATAAAATAGAGAACAAAATAAATACTAATGCCGCTAAAAGTTTTTTTCTTTCTGCTTTAGCGTACTTACTCATTTCATAAAAAAGATATACCAAGGTGGCAGGACCTATGATATACATAAACCAATCAGTGTATTCGGTTTTTGCTACCATCGTCATAATGATAGGAATAATCAATAAAGACCCTGCATATACAGCATAATCATACCACTTTTTCTTTTCCTTATCCGGGTCATTTGCAAAAGGAGATAATCCTATGGGACCTAAGCTTCTTTGGGTAAATACAAAGGTAAGCAAGCTGATAGT
>CAUJFT010000289.1 GCA_963169475.1 Bacteroidota bacterium
CTCCGGAAGAAGCAATGAACCGTCTTGCTGCCCAAACATGGATTTCAGAAACTTATACACTTTTTTTGGCACAAAATGCAATCCAAAGCGAAGATACGACAGAGGGTAAAACAGAGGGATTCTCTTTTTCAGAAATTCAGGCAAAAGCGATTCTCGACATGCGCCTACAACGTCTTACAGGGCTTGAAAGAGATAAAATTACAGAGCAGTATAAAGAAATTCTTTCTAAAATCAATTACTTCCTCTCTATACTGGCAGACGAAAACCTCCGAATGAGTATCATTAAGACCGAGCTTTCTGAAGTAAAAGCCGCCTACGGGGACAAACGCCGTACACAAATTGTACATGCAGATGGAGAAATCAATCTGGAAGACATGATTGAAAATGAAGATGTCATTATTACAATCACGCATCATGGCTATGTAAAACGTACTCCAATGGAAGAATACAAGGTTCAGGGAAGAGGGGGCGTAGGCGTAAAAGGTGCCGGAACTAAAGATTCTGACTTTATAGAGCATATTTTTTCAACCAAGTCCCATAATTACCTCCTCGTTTTTACAGAACAAGGAAAATGTTTTTGGTTGAAGGCTTATACTATCCCAAAAGGAGATAAAACGTCAAAAGGAAGGGCAATTCAAAACCTAATTCAAATTGCTCCTAATGATAAGATTAAAGCCTTTATAACGGTAGAAAGCCTTGATGACAAGGATTTTATAGAAAACCACTATATTATAATGGTAACGAAAAGAGGAACTGTCAAAAAAACAAGCCTCGAAGCATACAGTCGCCCGCGTACGAATGGAATTAATGCAATTAATATTAATGAAGGAGATGAACTCATCGAAGCAAAACTGACAGACGGCAATAGTGAAATTATTATTGCGGTTCGCTCTGGTAGGGCAATCCGTTTTCATGAAGGAAATGTAAGAGATATGGGAAGAACAGCAACAGGTGTAAGAGGAATCAGCTTAGATGACGAGAGCGATTATGTACTTGGAATGGTTACGGTTCAAAATAATGCAGGAAATCTCTTGGTCGTTTCAGAAAACGGATACGGAAAACAAAGTAGCATTGAAGAATACAGAATCACAGGAAGAGGCGGGAAAGGGGTGCGTGCCATGAATATCACGGATAAAACCGGAGGGCTTATCGCAATCAAAAAAATAGATGAAACCAGAGACATCATGATTATTACCAAAAATGGTATTACTATACGCATGAAGTCTTCGAATATTTCGGAAACAGGACGTGCTACTCAGGGGGTAAGGCTCATAAGATTGAGAGAAGGAGATGAAATTGCCGCAGTAACCAGCGTAGCCCAAGAAGAGGATATCGAAGAAAAGTTAGAGCAAGAAAACTTGATTGTCCCTGAAAACGAGACCCCTAATGAGACCGAAAATACCGAAAAGGAGGCATAAGTCCGTCTTTCTCTGAAATTTATTCTTAAAATAATTCAGCACCGCATTTGTATCATAAAAATATAAACCATCAAAATTTATCATTTCTATGTTTGACGTTATTGTAATTGGCAGTGGACCCGGCGGATATGTAGCAGCCATTCGGGCTGCACAGTTGGGGATGAAAGTTGCTTGTGTAGAAAAAGAAAACCTCGGCGGAATCTGCCTCAACTGGGGCTGTATTCCTACCAAAGCCTTACTAAAAAGTGCAGAAGTCTATGAATACCTACTTCATGCAGATAAATACGGATTGAAAAATGGCAGCGTTGATAAAGATTTTGGAGCCGTCATATCCAGAAGCCGCGACGTAGCGGGTAAAATGAGTAAGGGCATTAATTATTTGTTTCGCAAAAATAAAATTGAGGTACTCACCGGAAGTGCAAAACTTACGCCCTCCAAAAAAGTAGAAGTAACTGCAGCAGACGGAACGACCAAAGTCTATGAGGCAAAACATGTCTTGCTCGCAACTGGCGCGCGCGCGCGCAGCCTGCCTTCTATGCCTATTGATAGTAAAAAAATCATCGGTTATCGTGAAGCACTCACCCTTCCAACACAACCTAAAAAAATGATTGTGGTAGGTTCTGGTGCAATTGGCACAGAGTTCTCTTATTTTTACCACACCTTGGGAACAGAGGTTACGCTCATTGAGTATATGGATAGGATTCTCCCCGTTGAGGACGAAGAAGTCTCCCGTCAATTAGAGAGAATCTATAAGGGCAAAGGCATGAACATTATGACTAATGCAGAAGTAACCGCAGTAGATACTACTGGCAATGGCGTAGTTGCTACCGTAAAAACGGCAAAGGGAGAGGTGAAATTAGAAGCAGATATTTTGCTATCTGCCGTAGGGATTGTCGCTAACATAGAAAATCTTGGACTTGAGGCTCTTGGAATTAAGGTAGAAAAAGGAAAAGTCTGGACGGATGAATATTATAGAACCAATGTTTCGGGTATTTATGCCTTTGGAGATATGACCGCCGGTCCTGCACTTGCACACGTAGCCTCTCACGAAGGGATTATCTGTGTAGAAAAAATCGCAAATATACACGTAGAACCCTTAGATTATGGAAATATACCCGGCTGTACCTATTGTATCCCCGAAGTAGCTTCTGTAGGCTTGACAGAAAAGCAAGCAATAGAAAAGGGATATGAAATCAAAGTAGGAAAATTCCCGTTTTCTGCCTCCGGAAAGGCGAGTGCCTCCGGAAAGAACGATGGATTTGTAAAAATTATATTTGACGCAAAATATGGAGAGTTACTCGGCTGTCACATGATTGGCGCAGGAGTAACAGACATGATTGCCGAAATTGTGATGGCAAGAAAACTTGAAACAACAGGACACGAAATCATAAAAGGAGTACACCCACATCCTACCATGTCCGAAGCTGTAATGGAAGCCGCTGCACAAGCATACAATGAGTGCATACATCTGTAATCACTGGAGTATTGTAATAGTGCTAATTTTCGTTTTCTGAAAAATATTGCATTTTTAGCAACTTTTACGGACTAGTGGGTTACCATAATTTTCCAAGCTGCCCCGATATTTATAAAAGTATTAGGGCAGTTTGTTTTTTAAGCATGAGTGAGTAAAAAACGAATATCATACCTTTTAGACAAATATTTGATAATCAACAATTATTATATTTTATTCTCTTAATTTTTTACCGATAAGTACTTATTACTGATGCTCAATAAATAGATGTTTCTTAGATTTTCCGGTGTGATTAAAAGGGTAAGTATCAAGCGTAATGTATATTATTTACTACACAATCTTACCTACTCAATGAATACTAAGCATTCCCAATACTTTCCTAAAAAATAATATCTTTGTGGTGCTAATGAATCGGTGCTTTTTATACAATTGATTGATTATTTGCTTGCACTTCTTAATTTCGTATTTGTATTCAATATTATAAAAAATATGCCAAAAATTGGACTAATTGGAGCCGGACACTTAGGGAAAATTCATCTTCGGCTACTACGCGAAATTCCTGAATGGGAAGTCGTGGGAATATATGATACAGACGCGCTAACTGCTCAAAAAGTTGCGGAAGATAATGGCATTCCCAATTTCTCTAGTTTAGAAGTATTAATTAATGAGGTGGACGCGCTCGATATTGTAACGCCTACCCTTTCCCATTTTACCCTTGCAAAAAAGGGATTAGAGGCTGGTAAACATGTTTTTATCGAAAAACCGGTTACCAACACTCCGGCAGAAGCCCTCGAATTAATTTCACTTGCAGCCTCTCAAAATTTAATTGGTCAGGTAGGGCATGTAGAGCGATTTAATCCGGCTTTTCTTGCTTTGGAAGGCAAAACACTGAACCCTGTTTTTATAGAAGTCCATCGCCTTGCAATCTGGAACCCAAGAGGGACAGATGTTTCTGTGGTGTTAGATTTAATGATTCATGACCTAGATATTATACTTAGCTTGGTTTCTTCTCCAGTCAAGCATATTTCCGCAAGCGGAATACCCGTAATTTCAGAAACCCCCGATATAGCGAATGCGCGTATTGAGTTTGAAAACGGTTGTATTGCCAATCTTACCGCAAGTCGCGTTTCTATGAAAAATATGAGAAAAGTGCGCCTCTTCCAGCCTAATCATTATGTTTCCGTTGACTTTTTGGAGAAACAAACAGAAGTTATTCGCCTTGCCCAACCGGGTGAGGAAGACGCTCAAGGAAAGATGATTATGCCCTTTGACACGGGCAAAGCCACTAAGGAGATGGTAATTGAACTATTACCCATTCAACCAATAAATGCCATTAAAATGGAATTACAAGAATTTGCAGCTTCGGTTATGTACAATCAACCGGTAAGGGTGTCTTTTAATGATGGATACCGCGCCTTAAAAACAGCTTGTGATATTCTGGATTGTATGAATAATCATGCAAGGAAAATAGATTAAATATCATTACTTTTTTGTAATTTTGCCCCCAAAATGACACCAATATGTTAGAAATACAGAGAGTTAGAAATAATACCGCCAAAGTAACGGAAAGAATTTTAGCAAGAGGACTAAGCCAAGCCAACGAGATTATTACTGAGATAATCCGCTTAGATGATAAAAGAAAAGAGGTTTTAACAGAGCTTGAGGCACTTCGTGCAGAAAACAATCGAGTTGCAAAGACCGTAGGAACATTGATAGCACAAGGAAAAAAGGAAGAGGCGGAAGCTGCTAAAACCCAAACCTCTGAACAAAAAGCCAAAATAAAAGAGCTTGAAGAAGCCTTAGAAACGATACAAAACGACGCTTATAGCCAGATGGTGTTGCTCCCCAATGCCCCCCACGACTCTGTTCCTGAAGGAAAAACACCAGAAGATAACAGCATAGTCTATGAGAACGATAAAAAGGTGTCTTTCGATTTTACTCCTCTGCCGCATTGGGAACTTGCCGTAAAGCATGATATCATTGATTGGGAACTTGGGGTTAAAATTACTGGTGCAGGTTTTCCCGTGTATAAAGGAAAAGGAGCTATTTTACAAAGAGCATTAATCCAATTCTTTTTAAATGAGGCAGGAAAAGCCGGATATATGGAAATCCAACCCCCTATATTTATCAATAAGCAATCCGGATTTGGGACAGGGCAACTCCCCGACAAAGACGGGCAAATGTACTATATAAATGAAGATGATTTTTATCTAATTCCTACGGCAGAAGTACCTATCACCAATATCTATAGAGAGGTAATTATAGAAAAGAGCGCGCTACCTATAAAAAATTGTGGTTATACTCCTTGTTTTAGGAGAGAGGCTGGGAGTTATGGCTCACATGTAAGAGGGTTGAACCGCCTTCATCAATTTGATAAAGTGGAAGTTGTTCAGATTACCCTCCCCGAAAAATCATACGAAGTGCTGGAAGAAATGTGTGCGCATGTGATGGGATTGCTCGAACAATTAGAATTACCGTTCAGAAAACTTTTACTTTGTACCGGCGACATGGGCTTTACTTCTGCCAAAACTTATGATATGGAAGTATGGAGTGGAGCTCAAGGTAAATGGCTGGAAGTTAGCTCTGTAAGTAACTTTGAAACCTTCCAAGCTAACCGGCTGAAGTGTCGATTTAGGGACGAAGATAAAAAGACACAACTTGTACACACCTTAAATGGGAGTGCGTTGGCTTTGCCGCGTATCGTAGCCGCATTGATAGAGAATAATCAGCAGGCAGATGGCAGTATTTTAATCCCTAAGGTGCTGCAAGCATATACCGGTTTTGATAAAATCGGATAATTTACCGTTTTTATATGGTACAAGTTATGGTATTCTCATTCTTTACCCAATTTTAATAATCGCGTGAAGAAGATACTGTTTCTCCTTCCCCGATTTCCGTATCCTTTGCATAAAGGAGACCAGCTTCGGGCATTCTATCAGATTCGGGAACTTTCATATTCCTGCGAGGTGAGTGTTTTTGCCTTGACAGACCGAAAAATTTCCGATGAAGATAAGCAAAACCTTTCTTTCGTAAAACACCTTCAAATAGTTACACTCAACAAAACTCGGATTGCATTCCGGCTTATGAAGCAGGTTTTTTCTTCAGAGCCTTTCCAGTCTGCGTATTTTTATGATACCATAGCAGAAAAAGAACTGTCTCGATTTATAGAATCTGTAAAACCAGACGTTATTTTTTGTCAGCTTGCCCGAATGGCTAAGTATTGTGAAAGAATAAATCACCCCGCTAAAATTTTAGACTATCAGGACGCATTTTCGGCAGGATTAAAAAGGCGGATTCAAAATAGTAATTTTTTATATCGTATCCTACTCAAAACCGAATACAAAAGAATGTTAAGCTATGAAAGCCAAATTTTCAGGCTTTTTGATGCCCACATTATTATTAGCGACCAAGACCGCGCGCTTATTCAACATTCCGATAAAAAAAAAATTATAATTGTTCCTAATGGCGTAGATACTACTTTTTTTTCTCCTAACCCTGATAAAAATACACAAAAAGGATTACTTTTTACGGGAAATATGGCTTATTTCCCTAATATTCAATGTGTTCAATATATTTCCAAAGAAGTACTACCCCTCCTGCCAGAAAAATATCATACATTACCCTTTATCATAGCAGGCGCAGAGCCTACAGCAGCAGTCAAAAAACTCGCGAATGAAAATACCATCGTAACGGGTAGCGTTCCCGAGCTATTAAGCTATTATCGCCAAGCAGCCATCTTCGCTGCTCCAATGCTAACAGGAATCGGAATGCAAAATAAAATTCTGGAAGCAATGTCCATAGGGCTGCCTTGTATTACCTCCTCTCTTGCCAATAATGCAATTAAAGCAATACACGGTGTTCACTTATTTGTATGCGATTCTCCCCAAGCAATCGCAAATACAATTGTAATGCTAATCGAAAACCCTAAAATTAGAATTGAAATCGGACAAAATGCTCGTAAATTTATTGTTGAAAATTATACTTGGGCAGCCCAAAATGAAAAACTACTACTCATATTGAATACTTTTTTAAAATAAAAAAACAACTTTATTACTCCATTTTTTGCTGATAATCAATACAATACTATTTCTATAAAACTTAGTATTGGAAGATAAAATATATAATTGCAAAAATTACACAATTTGGGAGTTTTCCATTTTGATAATTTGTAATATATTTGTACTCTTAATGGGATAAATTTTCTTTTTATTGAATGAAACAGTCTTTTCTTGTATTATTCATACTATTCTTGGCTCGGATTACTTTTGCGGCTAACACCTCTACTCCTCCGGATACAGTGGATAGCGGATTTGCCGTAAAAAAATATTATTGGATGTATAATGTACCATGGGAATGGAGTGCGGAAGTGCCTATTAGTTATTTAAACTATTATCAGCAAAAGCAACGTCCTATCTGGAAAGGGAAATACGAATATTATTCCTTATTTGTAGAGAAAGATGATAAGGCAGTGCAGTTTGTAGCAAACGGATTAAAAGAAACCGTGGAGGATGCAAAGCGACTTTATAAGTGGACAGAAGAGCAAGAGGTCATGTTTATCGTTTCATTTCTCCAACAAATGCGTTACGTCCCCGATTCGGTATTCGGGACTTCTGATTATGAAAAATTCCCTGTTGAAACGATGTTTGATGGGTACGGAGACTGTGAAGACAAGTCTATACTTGGTGCTTCTCTCCTAAAAGCAATGGGGTATGACGTAGTACTATTATTATTGGTTGCCGAAGATAACAGTCGGTCGCACATGGCAATTGCTGCCAATCTCCCTTCTGTGAAAAATGGTACTTATTACAATTATAATGGTAAAAAGTATTTTTATATAGAAACTACCTTTGCTGGCTGGAAAATCGGTGAAGTCCCTGATAGCTGGATAGGATTAAAGTCTATTATTATCCCTATTTGAATGATACACGTTTAGCAATACTCATCACGCAGAAGTATATTTTTTCCGTATTTATTTGAATACTAAGGCTATCTTTCTTGGCTTGGCTTTTTGTGGAATCAAGCCATAACTCTCCCTGCAAAAATTATTCGTAAAATCTTTGCAAAAAACACCCTTTTTTGTAACAAGTCTTTACATTTTACGTTCATTATGAAGTGTTTTTTATTTATTCATTTTATTTTTTTATCAAAATGTTATATTCAATTTTGTTAGGAGTTGCCATCTTTTGGGTTACAAGTAAAATCATGAACCTCAAAGGTTGGGGTCTGCTGATGAACATCTTATTTGTAGTAGCAGGAAGCGTAGTGGGCAAATGGACACTAAACATGGTTGGTTTTTATACCGGAAACAACTTCATTAGCTCTCTGATTTCAGGCGTAATTGGTTGTTGCCTTGTGATATTTGCTATCCGGTTACTCAATAAATAAGCGTTACCTTTGAGCGATAAACAAAAACAAATCTGCGTAATGGGTTTGTTTTTGTTTGTTGTTACCATAATCCCTAAAATGAAGTTGGATATGGACGAGATAAATATCCGAATCCTTAAAATTATCCTTAATTACGAACTTTATGGAGCAGACGAACCAGATTCTATAAAAATAATGGTAGAAAGTTTTAGGCGATTTATATATAGGAATGATCATTTAGCAGAAAATAGCCAATCAAAGTTTATTCATTTTTGTAAATTTTTTATCCATTTTTTAGAAATACCTGCTTTCAAAAAAGGAGGATTAACCCGCCTTTACACAGAAGTAATCGATGAGCCGTCAATTAGTGAAAGGGAATGGTTAGAAAATATTATAAAACAAAAAGCAGAGTGTTAGTCTTCCTTCATTAAGAGCAAAGGTTTGAGTCTTCCGGGTTGCGCCCAATTGCAAGTGCCTTCACTACGCGAGGCGATGAGGTAATTTTCTATCTGAGGATGAAGCAAGGCGCGAAGCGTTTCCTCTGCCCGTTCATAATTATCCATTGGTATAAAG
>CAUJFT010000290.1 GCA_963169475.1 Bacteroidota bacterium
ATAGATATCATACACATTATTGCCGGGTAGCCCGTTTTGGGTATTAAAAATTTGGTAATAAGGAAACTGCCCGAATAATAAAGCGGGGAAACCTATCATCAATATCCATACAAGTAATGATTTGGGTATCATCTAAAAACATATAAATCTGTACAAAAGTAAGAGAAAATCCCGCAAAATATTGACTATTGCTTGTAAAACCTTGTTTTGAGTTTGCAAAATATTTTTTAATCATTTATCAAACTCCCAAAGCCATTTTGCAAATGGAGCTAAGAGGGGTAAATCCTAAGTTTTTTTACTTTGTAGCGTAGTTCTATGAAAACAAAACCATAATAAGGATTGTGTTGCTTTCGTGGACTTTAGCTTTTGTTTAAACATTATCTCATAAATTATTTATTTTGTATGAAAAAAAACATTTTTGTATTCAGCTTTTGTTTTTTGCTGTTGAGCATCGCGCAGGCACAATTATGGTCGCGTGTGGTCGGGACAAATACTCACGACGAAGATTTTAAGTCGGTGTGTCGTGCAGAAAGTGGAGACTTTCTGATAGCCTCTAACCGGGCATTAACTTCAACCGGGGTAAATAACGCTAACGATAGAAATATCCTAATTACCCTGATGGGGACAAACGGGAACATACTTTGGGAAAAAGAGTATGGAACAAAAACGGTACACCAAAGGGTAGTGAAGGTTTTAGAAGTAGCGGCAAATGAATTTATTGTGGTAGGACATACTAATACTACAAACTCCTTAGCAAATTATAGTACATTGGTTATGAGAATAGATGGGCAAGGTAATGTCCTGTGGCAAAAAAATTACAGCATTACCGGTGGCCAAATTCCTAATGATGCGATTCTACTTGGAAATGGAAATATTGCAATAACGGGAGTACATTTTGACTCCGGTTATGACGGATTTGCTCACGTGATTAATCCCACAAACGGAAGTATTATTTGGTATAAAAGCTATGCCGTAACTAATGATAACTGGTTTCATGGATTGACACAAGCAGCAAATGGCGACATCGTAGTTTATGGAGCGATGTGGGGAGACCTTTTCGATGATACTTATCTTAGACTTAATCCAGCAAATGGAAATATATTAAGTCAGCGTAGAAAAAGCACAACAGAGACACCAAATATTAGAAATAGTGGTTTTGCAGATGCAGTGGCTTTGGCAGATAATGGAATTTTGTTTTTATCTACGTTAAGACAAAGTGGAGTAGTTAGTGGTGCAAACTTTTCCACCACTAACTATGTGCTTACCCGTGTCAGTGCTAACAATCAAGTACTTTGGAGTAGAAGCTATAATTCGGGTACACTCACCACCCCTGTAAATGACGAAGGCGTTTATCTTATGCTTTCCCAAAATCAAGATACTGCTTATGTACTTGGGTTTACTAATATCACTGACCCAACTACAACCAATATAGACCCTACGATTACTTGTATTTCCTTAAATAATCAACTTCCGGTGTGGGGTAAAAGAATTATTGCCCAAGATGCAGCATTCAATAACAACACTAATTATATTCCTACTGCCGACTTTCTTTTTGACGGAGATAGAGTCTTACAGTTTTTTACTACGCGCGCAAACCCCTTTCAAGGAGAACAACCACTTGGGCAAAACCTCTACGTCGCGAGTAGCACTCTATCGTCAGAATTAAGAGGTTGTAATGATAACACTTATACGGTTACCTCTGTGTCTATTGACACCACGTTATTTACCCCTAGTTATACTACTGGGTCTCCCTTAGCATCTTCTAGCAATTTGAGTTTGAATCCTTTGACAAATAACCCGTCAGTCAATCCTATTTGTGGGTATATTGTTCAGGAGGGTACACTTCAGTGCGGAGGGGATTCTACATTCTGTGTACCACTTGTTTCTGTTGGTAATGTGCCTAATGGAATTATCGGAATGGACTTCTGCATGAGTTATGATGTAACAAAGGTACAGCCTACGGGGAATGTTACGATAGGGAGTGTAGTATTGAACGGAAATAATCCTAATATTGCAGACTATACCATCAATACTCAATTCACTAATACCGGAGAGTTGCGCGTGAGTATTTTCTATATGGGAAGTGGAAATTATGAGTTTACAGGTTCTGGCGATATTTGTTGCGTAGAATTTGAAATGTTACCAGCCTTTACAGCACCAAGTTCCGCTTGTTTTAGTATTTGTGAGTTGATAGAAAGCTACGATGACCATATTACACATAGTGTGGCAACGCAGGGCTGCTATACCTTGGTAAACGATAGCTTATTAGAGGGTAGAATTATTTTCTGGGATGATAATGTGAGACCAATTTCCAATAGCACTCCCGCAACAAACATTAGAGGCGTGAATGCTACGTGCGCTAGCCCAAGTGCTACGGTGGCTAATCCTAATGCCAACGGCTGGTTCTCTTATGATATTGCTAACGGGGCATCAATTCAAATACAAAGAGAAATAGGAGCTACCCCCGTTATGAATACAATTAATGGAATGGATTGCCATTTTACAAGCCTTGTAACTACCCATAATAATACCTATTTCCCTAACGCTTATCAGATGATTGCCATGGATGTTAATATAGATGGGGCGGTTTCAGCAGGAGATATTACTTTAATGAGAAACCGAATCTTACAGTTGAGTAATAACTATAATAGCGCAGGCGTTGAGTGGCGTTTTGTAGATGACCAAACGGTGATGAGTAATCCAAGTTATCAAATTTCTACTACTTACCCCTCTGATGACAATCAAGGCTATTCTTATCTCAATGTACCTTTTGTACCAAACTGTATGGAGGTGCCTACAATCTCCACTGAAAATTGTACTTATATTGACTCTATGGAATATCACGCAGTATTACTTGGAGACGTGAACGGAGACTGGCAGGCAAGCTCTAATCTGCGAATTGCCCAAGACGCTTCAGTAGAAACAATGACAAATGACAAAGTTCTTTTTGATTTGACCCTCGCTACCGTAAATACAAATGAATGTGTTATCAATATTCCTGTCCGCTATGAAAGCGAAAACCCAATGCTTGCATTAGATTTTGAAATGGATTACGATGAAGGTAATATTGATATTGATGATGTCTATGTGGACGGAAATTTTGCAAATGCTAATTTGATGATGCAGTACCATGACCTACAAACCGAGAAACTTCTCCTCACCTCCTATATTAATGGAAGTACTTCCGGCATAGTTACTCAAAATCCGGTATTATGGATTTCCGTAAAAAGCGATAACGGAAGCATAACGGAAGTCGTAAATACAATTCTTGGAAATTTGACGGCATACTTTAACGGGAAGCCGGCAGAGGTCTCTGTCATCGGTAATACGGTAAATTGTACGGAATCTACTACCACTAATCAAACAAGTTTAGTAGCTTCTCGGGTAGTGATTTATCCTCAACCCACGCAGGATTTACTCTATATTGAGTATCCAAAAGAAGTAAGTGCTTTGGCACTTTACAATTTAGAAGGGAAAAAACTACAAGAAATCCCTGTTAATCCTAGTGGAAAAACCGAACTCGACATGAGCAAATATGTGCGTGGTTTTTATTTCCTTCAAATTAATGGACAAACTACCCGCAAAATTGTAAAATAAAGCAATAAGTCCTTTTTGAAAAAGAATCGTATTCGTTAGTATTAGCGTAAATGTATTAGAAATCAATGATTCCGTTAGAAATTAAAGAGGAATTGAAAAGGAACTTGACTTAGGGCTTTGTTATCTACAAGAATAAGCATAGCTTTTGTGTAATGTCCCGCTTTTACTTGATATGACGACGGAGAGGGCGGTAATTTTAAAGCGTTTAC
>CAUJFT010000291.1 GCA_963169475.1 Bacteroidota bacterium
GGTACGGCAGCAAAACTTCGTTCTGACATTTTAGGCACAGCAAATGCTGATAGTACTCCGGGTCTCTTTGCGCGCTTGATTCCGGGACTGATTAATACCGGCACTTTAGACCCGGGTAACTTTACTAACCCCCTTGTACAAGGAAAACCCTACACCGGCAGACCTACCTGCTTCGAAGGATATTATAAATACCTTCCTGTATTTGGAGATTCCGCAGCGATTTATGCAAAGCTAACCAAAGGTAGTGTACTTGTAGGCGAAGCCTCTATGGTTGTGAAAACTACCGTGAGCAATTATACAATGTTTCAGATTCCGTTTACATACCTTACCAATGATACACCAGACACCCTTAACATTGTGATGACTTCAAGTGCCGGCTCCGAAACCAATGCCGGTAGAAAAGGTAGTACACTATATATTGATGAAGTAGCCGTTCGTATGAATTGTGCAACATCAGTAGAAACACCTATAAGTATTTTTTCGGAAATATTTCCCAATCCCACTGCCAATTATCTAAGGGTTCGCCTTCAAAGTAATGTCTTTTCGGCAAGAATGGAGTTATTTGATTCCTATGGACAAAATATTAGCACCACTTTTCTTAGCCAGCAAGAAACCGAAATAAATACAGAAACACTTCCCGAAGGGTTATACTTTTACCACATTCAAAACGAGGCTGGGGGAGTACAAACCGGAAGCGTTACAGTTGTAAAATAATCGCAATTTGTAAATTACCAAAACCTGTTTTTATTTTTCATAATAATATAGCGTTATCACCATAGAAAGAGGTAACGCTTTTCTACCCTAAATAATTTCAAATGCCTCTACATTCTAAATCCCTCCTTATTATTTTTGTAAAACATCCGGTTTCCGGGCAAGTAAAAACACGGCTTGCAAAAGACGTAGGGAATGAGGTTGCCCTGAGAGTGTACGAGGCTTTGCTTAATTATACAGAAAGTATAATACGGAATTTGCCTTTTTCAACTCAAATTTACTACGGAAATCTTATGCCCGAGGAGGCAGATATATGGCAAATTAGAGGATATACTGACAGAAGACTTCAATCGGGGCAGGATTTGGGTGAAAAAATGAAGCATGCTTTTGAAGTGGGATTTTCAGAAGGATATAAAAGAATAGTGCTTATTGGTAGCGACTGCCCCGAAATTACCTCCATAATCGTGGAGAATGCTTTCGATATGTTAGACCATTATCCAGTAGTTTTGGGACCTGCCACAGACGGAGGCTATTATCTTATAGGACTGACACAAGTACTCCCCTTTTTATTTGAAGGAAAATCGTGGAGTACAGCGCGTGTATTCCAGCAAACGGTTATAGATTTGGCTTCTTATAGATTTAGCTTTGGGGAACTTCCTTTACTTAGTGATATTGATATTAAATCTGACCTCATAGAATGTAGTAATGACGTTTTCCGAAATCTCGTTCTATTTGAGGAATGAAATTTTGAAAAAACTTTATCAGAAAATACGTTTTTATAAAGAAATGTGTATTTTTGGGGCGAATTTCCGGAAAACACATTTTTCTTAGGTATATTATTTTGCATAATTTTTTTCATAACTATAAAAAGTATGAATTCTTTAGGAGTTACATCTATTATCGCTGGGCTGGCATTGTTCATTATTTTGACCTTAGCCGCCTATACTGTAGTGCTTGAGCGGGTTTTGTCCGCATGGATTCAGCAACGTACAGGTCCCAACCGTGTAGGTAGCCCCGCCTCTCCTCAAATGAGAATTGCGGCTAAAAAATCTATTTTTCTACGGATAATCAATATCGGATGGCTTCAACCTCTGGCAGATGTGATTAAACTCCTTTTAAAAGAAGATATTGTTCCGGCGGGTGCAAACAAAAAAATTCACTTTCTTTCTCCTGTCATAGCCGTTACTATCGCGCTGATTACTATGGCAGTAATCCCTTTTTCAAGGGGAATATATATTGCAGATGTAAATATCGGAATACTCTATACCTTAGCAGCTACCTCCATAGGAGTTTATGGAGTAACACTTGCGGGCTGGTCTTCTAATAGTAAATACTCTCTACTTGGAGGACTCCGAAGTTCTGCCCAAATGATTAGTTATGAATTGGCAATGGGGCTTGTGGTGGTAAGTGTGATTCTACTCACTAACTTCAGAATGGCAGAAGGCGGAAGCTCCTTGTCGCTTGTCAGCATTGTAGAAACACAAGTTCAAAGTGGGGTTTGGAATGTCTTTATTAATCCCATTGGATTCTTGATTTTTATGACTTGCGCCCTTGCCGAAGCCAATCGCTCTCCTTTTGATTTGGTAGAGGCGGAACAAGAACTTGTTGGGGGGTTTCATACGGAGTATAGCTCCATGAAATTTGCTAATTTCTTTGTGGCTGAATACCTGCATGTGATTATGGGGTCAATGATAATCGTAACCCTTTTCTTCGGAGGATATGGAGGAATTGGAGATAATGCACTCGGAATAAATCAAATGACGGGAGTACTTCCCGCAGTGATAGGGTTGGTATGGTTTGCCGCTAAAACTTTCTTCTTTATGTGTGTCTATGTCTGGATTCGCTGGACAATCCCACGATTTAAGTATAATCAACTTATGGATATTGGTTGGAAAAGTTTCTTGCCTCTTGCCTTAGCGAATCTTGTAATCGTTGCGGGGGTATTAGCGTTTATCTATGCTGCAAAATAAATTTCAAATATAGTCTAAGACAAACCGGCTATTCTTTTCACAGAGAATAGCCGGTTTATTTATTATATCCGTCAAATATTCAGAGCCGTAAAACCACATAAGAAGAAATCTTACAGTTGTAAATGATTAGTTAGCCCCAACCCTGAACACGATAGATATAAGTAGTTATGAGTGAGGAGTTTTTAGCTTCAATATTATCAATTATTCTCCAACTCCGATATACGAAGTAGGACTGAACCCAAAAGCGTTTTTAAACCCAATATCTCGGCTTCTAATGTTTCCATTTTGCAAATTTAATACTTTTTTCGCTAACTTTTTTATGATTTTCTACGTCCTAAATAGTTACGAAAATTAATAATTTATTAGTTTTTGGCTCTAAAAAGAAGTGTTTTTTAATAAATTATCAAGAAAGAGTCATTTAAAATAATAAATATAAAATTTATTTTTCGTATAAATACCCTTTTTCGACAGCCTCATTCGGGCGATTCTTAAAATATTATAAAAGAAAAAGAGGCTGCAAACCATTATGTTACAACCTCTTGATATTATCGAAAATGAAAAAAGTATCAGATTAATTTGCAGCAGTAGTAGTGGCTACGGTTTTAATATCCAAACTCATTTCGATATCATTCTCAACAGCAGCATTAGCAAATTTTTTCAAGTCAAATAGCTTATTATCTTTGGAATTTTCCATGACATTCCAAAGGGTACGGTTAAACTTAAAGGTAGAGGTAGTCGCAACATTATTACCACTAACTGCAACTTTTGCAGGGAAGCTCAATGACTTGGTGATTCCATTCAGGGTAAGGTTTCCTGTAATAGTGTGTGTATTATTGGCATCTCCACTAAGAGCCTCTACCTTAGCTATCTCAAAAGTACTCGTAGGAAAAGAGTCGGTTTTGAAAAATCCGCTACTAAGATGTCCAAGTAGTTTTTTCAAGTCATCTCCGCTTGTTCCATCAGTTACATTGATTTGCTTCATATCAAATACGAATTTTCCGGCAGTAATATTTCCACCCTCTACATTGATAGAACCTTCTTTTAATCCAAGATTACCGTTATGGTTATGTCCTACGCCAAAACCGGTCCAATTAACTTTACTCGCAGCAATATCCACAGCCATTGTTTTTGAGCCTGTTGTTGCTTCGGCAGCTTTTTCTGCCTCTCCAGATTTTGCTTCGTTAGCATTAGAAGAACTACCACAAGCAGAAAAACCAATCATTACAATAACCGATAATGCGAAAAAGAACTGTTTCATGAATGCCATAATTTTGTTTAAATAAAATAAAAATAATTTCTGTTTTGAGATTCGGTGTTTAAACGCATATTTGTATTAAAAGGTTTCTAATTTTTATTATAAATACGGAGTAAATACTATTTTTATTTAAAAAAACGAAAAAATACTGCCTTGCGTATATATATAATATACTTATATTCAATAAGTTACATAATGAGTAATAAGAAAAACAAACATTTAAAAATTATCTCTTGTTTTAAGAAATATCAACGCATAATTCTATTCTTAGGCATACCTATAAAAAAGAACCAAAAAATATATTTGATTTATTAAATTTAGCCTTAATTTTGCCTTCTCAAATCATAGTTACTGGGACGTTTTCGCTCCGTAAATCTATGTGAGTAAGTATAATATATTCATACAAAAAATAAAATGAGCAAATCAACAGCATTTTTTGCCTATTCTATCGGGAAAAAAGTCGTAATGGCACTCACCGGTCTGTTTTTGATAAGTTTTCTTGTCGTTCACATGAGCGGCAACCTCCAATTATTTACAGAAAACCCTGTGGCTTTTAATGAATATACCCGTTTTATGACGCATAGCCCGCTCATTAAGCTATCTGAACTTGTGCTTGTAGTGGGATTTGCTTTACATGTTTATTTTGCAGGGAGATTGGGCAAGCTCAATAACGAAGCACGCCCGGAAAAATACCATTACAAAAAGGAAGAGGGAAGCAGTTCTTGGATGTCCAGAAATATGGGAATTACGGGAAGCGTTATTCTGATTTTCTTGGGAATTCACCTCTATATGTTCTATGGTATTTATCACTACGGAGCCGGCGAACCGGTAGAGGCAAGTATAGCCTTTAAAGAGGTCTGGAAACTTACAGAACCCGTAAATGTTACCCTCAACAATGTAGCTACTACAATCCCTGCGGGAGGGTTTCTGTCCGAAGAGGCTGCAAAGGTGTTGAATGGACAACAAGTCAAAGGAGTTTCTATGTATAAAGTGGCTTCTGATTCTTTCAAGCAATGGTGGATTGTATTGTTTTATCTTGCGTCTATGCTACTTTTGACATTGCACCTTCGTCATGGTTTTCAGAGTGCATTCCGTTCTTTGGGGCTTGTGCATAAAAAATATACCCCAATTATTGAAGTAGTAGGGATTTTATTATGTATCGTTGTGCCTTTGTTGTTTGCTTTGATGCCCATATATCACTTTTTTAGATAATGATCTCCTTTTCATCTATATAGCAAAGCCGGAATTTCTTATTTCGGCTTTGCTATTTTATTCCGACCTTATATTTTTCCCTAACTATCATTTCGAGGTAAAGCAAATCTCTATTTTTTCATTACATTCAAATCTATTAAAAACAACATAAATACGAATTTGTGTAATATATGAAATAACAAAAAAATAACATATTGATATTATGATAATCTTATTATACATATTTATGAAATAATAAAAACAAAATATAACGACTTTGTGATATTTCGCTACATAAAGGAGTAGAAATAGTAAAAACAACACTTTGGAATGATGTAAAAGTAAAATGAACGCTTATTTTTGCATTGATTTTTAATCTTATTCATATACAATCTTAAAAAGAATGGTTAGAAAATTTTTAGCAGTAGTTATTACTGTGGTAGGGTCTGGAGTACTTAGTGGTTGGAATACAATTGCGCACGAAGGAGACCCTATTACTAAGGGGCTACATCTTTCCTATATTGACTCAACAGTGAATCCTTCGGAAGATTTTTATCGCTATGCAATTGGTAATTGGATGAAGAAAAATCCGGTACCCGGAACCGAATCTTCTTGGGGGAGCTTTAATGAAGTATATGAGCGGAATAAGAAAATCCTACATTCAATCTTAGAAGACTCCAGAAAATCAAACGCAGCTAAGGGAACAAATCGCCAGAAAATAGGAGATTTTTATCACTCTGGTATGGATTCTGTTTCTCTTAATCAAGCCGGTGTTACGCCCCTTTTACCGGGGTTGAAAGCGATAGATGCCATTAAGGATAAAAAGTCTCTTGTTCAGTATCTTGCTTCGGAACAAGCAAATGGAAATGGAATTTTATTTTATCTATATGCTGGGCAAGATGACAAAAATAGCGAGAAAATGATTCTGGGAACATGGCAAGGAGGAAAATCGCTCCCTGATAGGGATTTTTATCTGAAAAAGGAGTTCGAGAAAATAAAGGATAGCTATCTTGTTCATATCCAAAAAATGATGACCCTTGCAGGAAATGAACCCTCCATTGCTACTAAACAAGCAGAAGTAGTGATGCGTATAGAAACTGCACTTGCGGAGGTTTCTATGGATAAGGTAAGCATGAGAGACCCCTATAAATTATACAATAAGAGAAGTATAGAGGACTTAAATAAACTTACCCCTTCGCTGGATTGGAAATTATTTCTGAAAACAGTAGGTGCGCCACAAACAGATAGTATTCTTATATCCCAATTGGAGTTTATGAAGGGAATGGACGCACTCATTCGTACAGAATCTGTCGAGGATTGGAAAACTTACCTCAAATGGCAAGCGATTCATAATGCAAGTGCTTATTTGAGTGATGCTATAGATGCGGAGCATTTTCGATTTTTTGGTACTGAACTAAATGGGATTAAAGAACGCAAGCCACGTTGGGAAAGGGTAATGAAAACCATTGAAGGAAATATGGGCGAAGCCTTAGGAGAGCTATACGTTGAGAAAGCCTTTAAGCCCGAAGCAAAGCGAAGAATGGAAAAAATGGTAAAGAGTTTACAAGTTGTTTTTCGAGAAAGAATCCAGAACCTCGATTGGATGAGTCCTCAAACCAAAACCAAAGCCATACAGAAGTTAGAAAAGTTCACGGTAAAAATCGGATACCCCGACAAATTTAGGGATTATTCTTCTTTGAATATCACTCCTCATTCATATCTTGAGAATGTACGTAACTCCAATGCTTTTGAGTATAAAAGAAATCTCAATAAATTAGGGAAGCCTGTAGATAGAACAGAATGGGGAATGTCTCCTCAAACCGTAAATGCCTACTATAATCCGGCAAATAATGAAATCGTATTTCCTGCCGGTATTTTGCAGCCACCTTTTTTCGATATGGAGGCTGATGATGCCATGGTGTATGGCGCAATCGGTGCAGTCATCGGACATGAAATGACACATGGCTTTGATGACCAAGGCCGGCAATACGATGCCGATGGAAACCTAAAAGATTGGTGGACGGAAGAGGACGCTAAAAAATTTGAAGAAAAAACCGCTGCAATCGTGGCTCAATTTGATGGATATGTAGTATTAGACACGGTGCATGTAAACGGCAAACTTACTACGGGTGAAAATATTGCTGATTTGGGAGGGCTTTGTATTGCTTATGACGCATTCAAAAGAACTGAACAAGGAAAAGGAAATACTAAAATCGGAGGGTATACCCCCGACCAACGCTTTTTTATGTCATGGGCAAACGCATGGAAAAATAATACGACAAGGGAGGCTATGCTTCAGCAAATTATGACGGACCCGCATTCTCCCGAAGAATGGAGGTGCAATGGTCCGGTTACCCATATTGACGCTTTTTATCAAGCGTTCGGTATCAGCAGCGGCAAAATGTTTCGCCCCGACAAAGATAGAGTGAGAATCTGGTAATTACTTATATAAACAAACTTGATTAGTAAAAAGAATTATTTAGAGGTTAAACAATGATTGGTTGATTAAGTGAAAAGGGAGCCGGGAGGTATCCCTTTTTTGTTTACTTTTGTACTATGAACTCAAATCGTCAAATTGCCATTATCGGCGGAGGAAATCTAGGGGTTGCAATCACTTTCGGGCTGATAGAAAGCGGGTACTTGCCTGCTGAAAATATTATAGTAACGCGCCGCCACCTCGCCGCCTTAAAACCATTAACCGAAGTTGGAGTGAAAATATCCTCTGATAATGCAGCCGCAGTATCCGGTGCTGATATGGTTATTCTTGCCGTGAAGCCCTATCAAATTATGGACGTAATTGCGGGTATCCGGGATAATTTTCGTGAAAATCAGGTTCTGGTTTCCGTAGTAACTGGTGTTTCTTGTGGGGAGATAAAAGCCGCTATTCCGATTCCGATTCCCATATTTAGAGCTATGCCCAACACAGCGATTGCTATCCGCCAAAGCATGACCTGTATTAGTACAGAAAATGCCTCAAAACTACAACAAGATTTTGTTTTGTCTCTATTTAGCTGCCTTGGAGAAGCGATTATGATAGAGGAAAATCTGATGGAAGCAGCTACTGTACTCGGTGCTTGTGGTACTGCATTCGCTATGCGGTATATTCGTGCAAATATTCAGGGAGGTATCGAAATTGGTTTTGATGCAGCTACGGCGAGGCTTATTGCTGCTCAAACCATCAAAGGCGCGGCCGAACTTCTCCTGATTAACGGTACCCATCCCGAGAGTGAAATAGATAAAGTAACTACTCCCAAAGGATGTACGATTGCAGGATTGAATGAAATGGAGCATCAAGGTTTTAGCTCTGCACTGATTCGCGGGTTAATTACAAGTTATCGTAAAATTGGGAAGATGAGTCACTAATTCTTATCCCCTACTCTAATTTTGTAGCTAACAAACTAAGTAATAAAATTAAACGAAAACTTGTATAGAGATATGCGTTATCTCTTTTATTAATTGGAAAAAATGGCTACCCCAACATACATGGGGTCTCAATAAAAAGGTTTTGGTAGCACTAAGTATTTTGATTTTTATCTTATATGTAGGCAGTCTGTCCGTACTTTGGTTGTATAGTATCGGAGGATTTTCCCTTGCTTTACGCTTCTGGTTTCGGCGCAAAAAGAGTAAGGTCTCACCTGCGGAGTTTCAGGTAGCTCCTGAAATGCTTCCTTTGCTCACGGTTCAGCTCCCTATTTATAATGAAAAATATGTAGTTGAAAGGCTTATTGATGCTATCGTAGCCCAAGATTATCCATCTGATAAGCTATGGATACAAATGATAGATGATTCAACGGACGAAACTACCGAAATTATCAAAGAAAAGATTAAACAGTTATCAAGCGTAAGTACTTTGAACATTGAACATATCCGCAGACAGAAACGCAGCGGATATAAAGCCGGAGCCTTGGCAGAAGCCTTTCCCACGATTAAGGGGGAATACGTAGCAATCTTTGATGCAGATTTTGTCCCACGTCCCGACTTTCTCCGGAAGGCAACCGGATTTTTGGTGAATCACCCCGAGTTTGGACTTATTCAGACCCGTTGGGAGCATCTAAATGAGCAAGATTCTATACTTACTCGTCTGCAAGCATTTCATTTGGACGCACACTTTGCCGTAGAGCAATTTGTAAGAAGTGAATATGAATGGTTTATGAACTTTAATGGAACGGCGGGGGTCTGGAGGAAAACGGCTATATCCGAAGGAGGCGGCTGGCAATCTGATACCCTAACAGAGGATTTAGATTTAAGCTACCGCTCACAACTTGCTGGTTGGAAATTGCATTATGTAGATTCCGTAAGTGCGCCCGCCGAGCTTCCCGCCTTGATGAGTGCCGTAAAATCCCAGCAATTTCGGTGGATGAAGGGAGGAGCAGAGGTGGGGAAAAAATTACTCCGTATCGTATGGAAAGCCCCTATTTCTTTGACCAAAAAGATTTATGCTACTCACCACCTTTTGGGGAGTAGTGTGTTTATATGCTCTCTTATTACCGGATTAATGGGCTTACCCACTCACCTGACCCTAAAATACTTACCTGAACCACTACTCACGGGGCTTTACTTGTCAAATTATTTTTTTAGTAGTTTTTTCTTTTTTGTGTTTTTCTACTTTACCGCAAATAGTGTGAGAGAACAAGATATAATGAAAGGGCTTGTGAAAACAATTGTATATATTTTCCCTTTTCTAATCTTTATGATGGGTATGTCTCTCCACAATGCAAATGCGGCTTGGGAAGGGTTAATTAGTAAAAAAAGTGCTTTTATCCGAACACCTAAATTTAGTACGCCTAACTTATGGAAAAAAAACACGTATAGGGAGCGTAAAATGTCAGGGATTATTTATCCGGAAATATTGCTTGCCGGCTATTTTAGTGTCAGCACTATTTATCTCCTAATAAATCAAGATTTTGTATTGCTTCCTTTTCAATTTATGTTAATGTTGGGCTATATTACAATTGTACTATTGACTTTTAAACACACAAATTAAGATATAATGAAACAAATAAAAGAATGTTATTTTGGAAAAAAGTTAGGGCTTTTTGTTTTTTTTGCCTTAATGGTATCAATTTCTTTTGCACAAAAACAAGGAGGCTTTTCTCCTCTCCCTCAGCCTCCTATATCAGGGGCAAGTATCGCTTCAAACGCTGCCTCACAAGAAGTGTTTCATTTTAGAATAGGAAAACTTAAATATGGAGGAGGAGGGGATTGGTATGCAAATCCTACGTCCCTTCCCAATTTGATAGAATTTATTAATACCCATTCCAATATCAAAATAGCACCCCAAGAAGACATTGTTGACCCCGGAAGTGCTCAATTATTTCAATATCCGTATGTGTATATGACGGGGCATGGAAACGTAAAGTTCTCTGAAACAGAGGTCAAAAATTTAAGGAAATACCTATTATCAGGGGGGTTTCTCCATATAGATGACAACTACGGAATGGATAAATATATCAGAGACGAAATAAAGAAAATATTTCCGGATAAACCCCTTACGGAAATTCCCTTTAATCACCCTATCTATCATCAGCAATTTGATTTTGCTGGGGGCTTACCCAAAATACATGAACATGACGGTAAGCCGGCACAAGGCTTTGGGGTTTTTGATAAGGATAGACTGTTGATATTTTATTCCTATGAAACGGATTTAGGCGACGGCTGGGAAGACCCTTCTGTACACAGAGACCCACCGGAAGTGAGAGAAAAAGCACTCAAAATGGGTATGAATATTGTAATTTACGCTATCAATCTGTAATTTCTCTTACTAGTGCCGACAAGGAAGTCGCGAAACCCTACCCCACCAAGCCTAAAGTTAAAGATGAATAGCAAATAATAAGGACTAAGTAGTTAATAATTTAATTAACCACTATTTTCTTAGTTTTTACTCATTCGTGTTTAGCACTAGTAGCCTTACGATAGAAAGTCTGGAAAGGAGAGAATTTAGCTTATATACCCTCAAAGACAATCGATAATTAACTGAAAGGATAAATGGAGACAAGGAAATCTTTTTGCTTGAAAATATACCCAAAGGCTTGTATCTTTGACGGGTAAACCACAAAACAAACGGAACGTATGAAATGAGAAGTTGATTATACAAAGGTAGGAAGCAGACAAGGCACTTCCATTCTTATATATAAAAAAACATCTTATCCTCCATCTGGAGCGAAAGAAAAACACCACACGTCCTCCTCCGATTCTTGTACAAGACAAAAGCGTTTTCTATCCCCCTTTACTCCTAACAGAATATAAAGTTAATCTATGAAGGCTAAATCTAAAAAGCGACAAAATAAATGTTTTTTCAATTAATTTTAGTAATTTAGCGGTATATTTGGTTAAGTAGTAAATTTTATAATATGTTTAAAGTATTCCCTATTTTATTTTTGATGCCTCTCCTTGCCTTGGTAGAAACTAGTTTTTGTCGGGTTTCTAACGATTCTTTTGTCAAGAGAATAGTTACGGGAGAAGATAGGGATACCGTAATTTCTACCGCTAATGGCGTAAAACTACATGTTTCGGCAGGCACATTTTCGCCCTATTCCATACATGAAATACACGTAGAAGTGATAGAGTATCTCCAAGTATGTGAGTTGTTTGGGATAGATATGCACATGCTCTCCAAAGAGGGGGAGTACCTAATGTCAGACGGTATTATTTTTGTTTCGGCGAGAAAAGAAGGAAAGACAATAGAACCTAAAAAGCCGATTGATGTATGGATGCCTGTACGTCAATTAGATACTACGATGCGAATATATTCTCCCGAAAAAAGTGAAGATGATAGAATCGTATGGAAAAAACTCCCTAATGAGGTAGATTATCATATTCAACGCAATCGGTATTACGGATTTCAAATTGCCCAATCGGGGTGGTATAGCATACAAAAGCCGGTGGATAAGACTGTAGCAGAAATGTTTATCGCAAGCCCTAAAAATCAAAAGGACAAGAAAACGAGATATGTACTAAAAAACAAAACCTACACACATCCAATGGTA
>CAUJFT010000292.1 GCA_963169475.1 Bacteroidota bacterium
GGTTTCTCCCGCAGGAAGTAATGTTCCCATTAGTTATAGCTTAGGAAAAAATCAACCTCCCGCGGCAGCTCCGGAAGCACCTGCTGACCCCAAAGCGAAAAAATAGTACTAATTCTGTATTACATACCACAAAGCCATAGGAATGACTGTAAAAGGATACACTCCATGTCTTTGTGGTTTTTATTTCTATAAAATATCACTCTGCTTGATAAAAATACAATTTATTGATAATTAGGCAACCATTGTTTATATAATAAATTAATTATCAAAATATTTATAAAAATCGGATAGAGTAATAAAACACACGATTAATATCATAAAGCATTAAAAAAAATAATATTATGAATCACAAAATGTCTTTTATCTCCAGAATACTTATGCTTGTATCGGGAGCTTTGATGGTAATCGCTATTTTCGTACCCCTGTGGAGAATCCAAATGGAAGCTCCTCAGTACCCAGAGGGATTAGAACTACTCATTTATCCTAACAAAATCACAGGAAATGTGGACGTTATCAACGGACTTAATCACTACATTGGAATGAAAAAAATTCATTACGAAGATTTTGTTGAATTTAAAGTACTTCCCTACCTGATTGGCTTTTTTGGATTATTCTTTTTTATTACGGGCTTTGTTGCAAACCGAAAACTTCTATGGGGTGCTTTCATCGCATTTTTGTTATTTGGGGTTATTTCTATGGTGGACTTCTGGCTATGGGAGTATGACTATGGGCACAACCTCGACCCGAATGCTGCGATTAAAGTTCCCGGCATGGCTTATCAGCCCCCGCTCATTGGGTTTAAACAATTACTGAACTTCGGAGCCTATTCCTATCCGGCTCTTGGGGGTTGGTTATTTGTAGTTGCGGGTGGGCTTATCATGGCTGCTCTTTTTGTAGAAAGAAAAGCCACTGCTTCAGGTAAGGCAATTGCCACTAGTGTGGGATTAATATTAATGTTCGGTCAGCTAAGTGCGTGTCAGAACGGGCCTGTACCTATCAACATAGGGAAAGACGCTTGCCACTTCTGCAAAATGACAATTTCCGATGTTAAGTTTGGAGCAGAATTAATCACAGATAAAGGTAAGGTATATAAGTTTGACGAGTATCATTGTCTGAAAGGATTTTTAAAAAAGAATACCGCAACCGTAGCGGATATGTATATTTCGGATTTTTTTGCCCCTAACCAGTTAATCAATACGAAACAAGCATTCTTTCTACAAGGCGACAAGATACACGGTCCTATGAACGGTAATGTAGCAGTATTTTCTTCTGAAACAGGCAGAAAAAAGGGGCAAGAAACATTAGGAGGTAATCCTATTTCTTGGGAAGAATTGATGAATCAATGAGTAAGTATTTAGTGATAATATTCTTAATGCTTTCCGGAAATCTTGCTTTTTCGGGAAGCATTGTTGTAGCTCCGGATTCCACGCAGAACCCGCTTAAAGTTGCCATCGAAAAAGCGCGAAGATTTGATACAATTCATATAAAAAAAGGGCTTTATAAAACCCAAAATATTGTCATCAATAAGCCGCTCACAATTATCGGGATTCAACATCCTGTATTAGATGGAGAAAACAAATACGAAATCCTCACCGTCAGGTCGGATAGCGTAAATATTCAAGGGCTTACCATCAAGAACTCGGCATCTTCTAGTATTGAGGAATATTCTGGAATAAAGGTTTATAACGCAAATCATGTTCAAATTCTTGATAATATTCTAGAAGATACCTTTTTTGGTATTTATCTTTACTACTCTCATAATGTACTGATTAAGGGTAACCAAATCACTGCCCATCAAGTACAGGAGCAACAAAGCGGAAACGGTATTCATTGTTGGAGAAGCGACAGCCTTCAAATTATTCAGAATACAATTCGTGGACATAGAGACGGGATTTATTTTGAGTTTGTAACCCAAAGCCTTATTTGGAGAAATATTTCTACGAATAATATCCGTTATGGCTTACATTTTATGTTTTCTCACGATGATGCCTACATTGGAAACATATTCCGCAACAACGGTGCAGGGGTATCAGTTATGTACACCAAAGGGGTAAAAATGTTTAATAATTTTTTTGAAAAAAATTGGGGAGATATGGCGCACGGATTATTACTCAAAGACATTTCGGATAGCCATATTTCCGGCAATTACTTTGACCAAAATACCAATGCCATTTATATGGAAGGGGCAAGTAGAATAGAACTAACTAAGAACACTTTCCGTAATAATGGCTGGGCATTTAAAATTCAAGCTAACTGCATGGACGTAAATGTGCTTTACAACAATTTTATTGGCAACTCTTTTGATGTCGGTACAAATGGTAGCTTGGTATTGAATCATTTTTCCGAAAATTATTGGGATAAATATGAGGGATATGACCTTAATAGAGACCAAATTGGAGATGTCCCCTACCGACCGGTGAGCCTTTACTCCATGATTGTTGAGATTAATCCGCCTGCAATGGTATTATTCCGAAGCCTCATTATTTCTCTTATGGATAAGTCCGAAAAAATTCTTCCGAGTATCACCCCTGAAAATCTTGTTGATAATAAACCGCTAATGAAGCAGCTATTCTTATGATAGAAGTACGTAACCTTACGAAAGACTTTGGGAAAGTCAAAGCCTTAGATTCTGTTTCTGTACAATGCGGAGAGGGAGAATGTATTGCCCTCATCGGCGCAAACGGTAGCGGAAAAACTACGCTCATCAAATCTGTGCTTGGCATGGTAATCCCCAATAAGGGAGAGGTATTATTCTATGGCAAAAAAATTGATGCCCAAGGACTTTACCGTAGCCGGATTGGGTATATGCCTCAAATCGGGAGATACCCGGATAATATGACGATTGCGCAGGTCATTGAAATGATGAAAGACCTACGAAAAGACAAAACGGAATATGACGAAACCCTGATGGATAGCTTCGGGCTTCGCGCCATACTCCAAAAGAGAATGCACACCCTCTCGGGCGGTACACGCCAAAAAGTAAGCGCGGTGCTGGCTTTTCTATTCCAACCCGATGTGCTAATTTTAGATGAGCCTACGGCAGGGTTAGACCCCTTAGCTTCCGAAATTCTAAAATAAAAAAAAAATGTAGTCATTAATATTATTGATTCAAACGAAGAAAAATGAACGTTTGTTGATAATTATGTTAATTTAAATGATTCAGAATAATTATAACATTTTTTGTTGGCTACAAATTTAAAAATTTTTTAAGCTTATTTTATAATAATAATATTATATT
>CAUJFT010000293.1 GCA_963169475.1 Bacteroidota bacterium
CCGGTGGAGGCAGCCCTGTACTTAGGGGGTTTGAAGCTAATAAAGTCCTGATTATGGTGGACGGGATTCGGCTAAATAATTTTATTTTTAGGGGCGGACACCTACAAAATATCTTAAGAATGGATAATTTTGCCATGGAAAAAATAACCGTTGCCTTAGGTCCTCAGTCCCTGAATTATGGGAGTGATGCCTTGGGAGGGGTAATGGTTTTTGATACCGAAAAACCCAAGTTTTTAGCAGAAGAATCACCCAAAAATTTGGAGGTTAACGGGAATGGATTATTCCGGTATGGTACTGCGGCTTCGGAGATAACACAGAATTACAACCTGCGTTTTAGGGGCAAAAATTGGGGCGCAATTACGAGTTTTTCTATGTCAATCTTAGGAGATTTAAGACAAGGGCGTGCAAAAAATCCCTTCAATAAGGAGTACCCTAACTATTTTGATAGGAACTATTATGTAAAAAATATTGACGGGAAAGATTCTGTTTTTACGAATGTTCGTCCAGAGAAACAAGTTACGTCTGGATATACACAATATAATGTTATGCAAAAATTTTCTTTCCGAACCAAAGATTTGTTACACGAGGTGGGAGTATTAGGTACTACGACCTCTAATGTCCCCAGATATGACCGTTTAACGGAATTTAGTAACGGATTGCCTAAATTTGCGGAGTGGTATTATGGTCCCGAAAAATGGGCAATGCTCAACTATGGACTTACTTTTGAGAAGCCTACTGTGTTGTATGACCACTTTACGGTTCGTTTAGCAGGACAGTATTTTGAAGAAAGCCGCATTTCACGGAGGCTTAATAGTACAAATCGCAGACACCAAATCGAGAAAGTTAAGGCGATTTCTTTTAATGGCAATGCGTTTAAGTCTTTGGGAAAACACACCTTAGAATACGGTTGGGAAGGGATTTGGAATGGATTACACTCAACGGCATTTATGGAGAAGACCACAAGCAGTACGCAATCTCCTACAGAGACCCGTTATCCTGATGGGAATAATACCCTTAAATCGGTTTCTGTATTTCTTACAGATAATTATTGGATTACTTCCAATTTCCTACTTTCTGGTGGAGTGCGGTATCAGTATAATGACATGAAGTCAGTATTTTTAGACACTACTTTTTTCCCTTTTCCATTCAAGGAAGCTATACAAAAAAATGCAGCTTGGAGTGGTAAATTGGCTACGACTTATAAGAATAAATACTTTAATGTCATGGTATCGGGTTCTACGGCTTACCGGATTCCGAATATAGACGATATGAGCAAGGTGTTTGAATCTGCCGGCGGAAATTTGATAATTCCTAATCCTAACCTAAAACCCGAATATGCCAAAACAGCCGAGATTCAGATTTTTAATCAGAATACTCAAAGGTTTCAGTTTAGTGTGGGTAGCTTTTTTACAAGGCTTGATAATGCCATTCAGTTAGGAAATACCACTTTTAACGGAGCCGATTCCGTGCTTTATGATGGCACAATGAGTGCAGTTTTTTCTAATCAGAACAGAGCCAAAGCGAACATTACTGGAGCTTATGCGGGACTTTCTGTGAACTTTGGGCATGGCTTTAATGCTTATGGAAACTTTACCTACACTAAGGGCATGATTGTAACAGAAACCCCTGCTACTCCCTTAGACCACATTCCGCCATTTTTTGGAAATATAGGAATTGGTTATTATCGTAATAAATGGAAAGCTCAATGTTATGGGTTATTTAATGGAACGAAAAGCCTGAAAAATTATAGTAATTCGGGAGAAGATAATCTTAACTATGCCACCCCGAATGGTATGCCCGGATGGTTTACCTTGAACTTAAAAGCAAGCTGGGAGGCACACCAACATGTTACACTAATGGGCGGAATTGAAAATGTTTTAGATACAAATTATAGGGTTTTTGCCTCTGGTGTGAGTAGTAGTGGACGGAATGTCTTCTTCGCAATTAGGGGTAATTTCTAAGACGTAAGTTTGAGGTAGAAGGGGAGTATCTACCAAGCTGACCTACGCTTGATATTTTTTTTGAATACGAGGCTGTCCAAAAAGGTTCAGCCTCTTTTTATTGATAAATTGTAAAATATTGATAGGGTGAGGTGTTTTTTTTTGAAATAAATGAGTAAAAATCCTAAATATTTTATTAGCATTGATAGCAAAAATTATCGGAAATAGAGAGGAAAACGGGGGCGGGCTACCGATTGGAAACTTGACAAGTCGGTTTTTTGCGAATGTCTATTTGCACCCTATTGACGTATATGTGAAAGAATACCTACATATCTCTGGTCGGTATGTCCGATACATGCCATACAGATTACTTTTGAACATTGGTATGTTTAGAGATGTAGCAAAACGAAGTATTTGTTCCGTTATTTCTCCTGCATCATTGGTTTATTAAATAGCTCAATAGAAAAAGGGGTAGTAACACCTTGTGAAACTCCCTTTTTTTATCTTCGTTAGGGTTTCTATGAGGCTATCGTGGGGAGATTTTAGATTTATCTTCTTCCAAAGGGATTCATTTTCATTTTACCTGCACCTTTTGCACCTTGCTGGGAGTCATTCATTTGCTTCATTACTTTTTTCATGGATTCAAACTGTTTTAAGAGGTCATTGACTTCTTGCAAGCTTCTCCCGCTTCCGGTAGCGATTCTCTTCCTGCGTGAGCCGTTGAGGATTTCTGGCTTTTCGCGTTCCTTAAAAGTCATAGAGCGAATAATTGCTTCGATGTGTTTGAAAGCATCATCTCCAATCTCTAAATCCTTAACGGCATTACCCATACCTGGTATCATAGAAAGTACATCTTTAATGTTCCCCAATTTTTTTATATGCCCTAATTGAGAGAGGAAGTCATTAAAGTCGAACTCATTTTTTCTAATTTTTTTATGGATTCGCTGTGCTTCTTCTTCGTCATATATCATCTGGGCTCTCTCTACAAGCGAAATTACGTCTCCCATTCCTAGTATTCTGGAAGCCATCCTTTCGGGGTGAAAGAGGTCAAGTGCTTCCATTTTTTCTCCGGTGGAGATGAACTTTATGGGCTTTTCTACGACAGAGCTAATAGAGATAGCGGCACCTCCTCTTGTATCTCCGTCTAATTTAGTAAGTACAACTCCATCAAAGTCCAAGCGTTCGTTAAAAGCCTTTGCTGTATTGACGGCATCTTGCCCTGTCATAGAATCTACCACGAAGAGGATTTCGTGAGGACTAACGGAGGCCTTAACGTTGGTAATCTCTGTCATCATCTGCTCATCGATGGCGAGGCGGCCTGCGGTGTCAATGATAAGTACGTCCTTATTGGCTTTTTTGGCGGCAGTAACGGCATTATTTGCGATTTTTACTGCGTCTTTATGGTCTATTTCCTTGTAGAGTTCTACGCCTACTTGGTCGGCGAGTACTTGGAGCTGGTCAATCGCTGCGGGACGATACACGTCGCAAGCTGCAAGCAAGACGTTTTTCCCTTGGGATTTTAGGAGTCGGGCTAATTTTCCGGTAAAGGTGGTCTTTCCAGAGCCTTGTAAGCCTGCAATGAGAATGATGGTGATGCCGGTTTTTGCAAAACGGATTCCTTCATGTTTAGACCCCATGAGCTTGGTTAGCTCATCATGTACAATCTTTACAAGCAATTGACCGGGTTTTACGTTAATAAGGATTTTTTGTCCTAAAGCCTCATCTTTTACTTTAGCCGTAAAATCTTTAGCCACTTTATAGTTTACGTCCGCGTCCAAAAGTGCTTTGCGGATTTCCTTCATGGTTTCCGCTACGTTAATTTCACTGATTTGTCCTTCTCCTTTGAGTGAGCGGAGGGCGTTTTCTATTTTACCGGATAAATTTTCAAACATACTTCGCGGTGTATTTGATGTCTAATTGTTTTTTATGAATTTGGCGACAAAAGTACAGAAAAATATAGAAATAAAAGCCTGTCATGCTAAAATTTCTTTTGGAAATGGTTTTTATTTCTCATTTCTATGGATTATTTCCCCTTTTGAGTGCAGTTTGGCATTTTCTACATAGTGAGTAGCACTGCTTTTTAAGTGCAGTATTTGAGCGGGTGTCAGGGCTTTAATTTTACGGGCGGGGATTCCTGCATATAGCCAGCCGCTTTCTAATTCACTCCTTTCGGTTATGAGCGCGCCTGCGCCGATTACTGTATGAGAGGGGATCACGACTTCATCTAAAATAATCGCCCCCATTCCTACTAATACTTCGTCCCCAATACGGCAACCATGAATAAGGGCATGATGCCCGATGGTAACATCGTTCCCGATGATTACAGGGGTTCGGAGTGAGGAGCAGTGTAGGATAGCTCCGTCCTGAATATTGGTTCTTTCTCCAATAATGATTTCGTCCACATCTCCCCGAAGTACTACATTGTACCAAATGCTGCTTTCATTCCCTATTTTTACTCTTCCAATCACAGAGGCATTCTCTGCGATAAAAACGTTTTCCCCAATTTCGGGGCTATGATTCATAAAGGTTTTTAGCATTTTTGAAACGGATAATTTGTAATTGAATGAACGTTCGTTTTCATGGAAGAGAAAGATTACTTTCGGTCTCTTGGTTTTCATACCCCTCGTCTTTGAGTAAATAAGGCGTTCGTGCTGCCGAAGTGGCAAGGGCATCGCATCTTTCGTTTTCCGGAATCCCGGCATGCCCCTTTACCCAATGAAAAGTAATATTATATTTTTTCCAGAGCGGATAAAAACGTATCCATAGGTCAGGGTTTTTAATTTTGGTAAATCCCTTTTTTGCCCACCCCAATAGCCATTTTTCATTGATTGCTTTGGCTACATATTGGGAGTCGGTATATATCTCTATGGGAATGTCTGCTCTTTTGAGGGATTCGAGGGCTACGATGACGGCGAGAAGCTCCATTCGATTGTTGGTAGTAAGTCGGTAGCCTTGGGCAAGTTCTTTTCTATGTGTCCCAAATAGCATGACCACCCCGTAGCCTCCTGGTCCCGGGTTTCCGAGTGCTGCACCATCTGTATAAATAATTATCTGCATAAAGATTTTAATAATCTATATATTTGTATTAACTTTGAAGCGAAAAACGAGAGTAAATATATAAATAATTTTCTTTTTTATTACTAAAAAATATTTCTCATTAATCAAAAGCATTATGAATAAGGTAGTTATAAATGCAGAGAAAGCTATAGAAGGGATTGAAGATGGAATGGTACTCATGCTTGGTGGGTTTGGGTTATGCGGGATTCCGGAGAATACTATCGC
>CAUJFT010000294.1 GCA_963169475.1 Bacteroidota bacterium
AGACACTATTTATGTAGAGCCGTGGAGAGCCAAAGCCTTTCCTGTCATCAAAGACCTGATGGTGGATAGAAGTGCCTTCGATACCATACAGCACGCAGGGGGGTATATCTCCGTAAATACCGGAGGAGCAAGGGACGCAAATGAAATCCTTATTCCTAAACCCATCGCAGACGAGGCGATGAGTTCCGCAGAATGTATCGGCTGCGGAGCTTGTGTGGCTACTTGTAAGAATGCTTCTGCTATGCTTTTTGTTTCTGCAAAAGTATCCCATTTGGGCATTTTGCCGCAAGGACAGCCTGAACATAATATTCGGGTACAGAAGATGGTAAAAGCCATGGACGAAGCCGGCTTCGGAAATTGTACCAATACAGGGGCTTGCGAAGTAGAGTGTCCCAAAGGTATCAAAATTCTGAATATCGCCAAAATGAATGCCGATTATATCCGCTCCATGATTTTCTCAGAAGTTCAAATTTAAGAGACCGAAGAAAATACAAAGGGCAAGTATAAGCGGTTTTGCAGAAAAGAGCAGCGTGAACGAGAAAAAATAATCTCCAATAAGTGCTTGTACCGAAATCTATTGATTAATCTTGATAAAGGCTATGGAATCCAAAGACAAAATGGATTTATCCTATATCCTCAATGAATTGGGGGAAGAAAGAGCAAACTATTTTGGCGGAGTAACTCCCCCCTTGATGCAAAGCGTAAATTTCTGCTTCCAAGATGTTGAGCGTTTGCGAAACGCAATCGCCAATGAAATGGATACCCCTTTCTATACGCGTGGACACAATCCGACTGTTGCAATACTCCGCAAAAAGCTCGCAGCCCTCGAAAATGCAGAAGAATGTCTGGTATTTAGTAGCGGAAGTGGAGCGATTGCTGCCGGTATCATGTCTTGTGTACAATCTGGCGACCACGTCGTCTCTGTTCAAAACCCTTATAGTTGGACTTACAAACTCCTAAGCAATCTTTTATCACGGTATGGAGTTTCGGTTACCTATGTTGAGGGGACAGTTGCGGCTAATTATGCTGCAGCCATACGCCCCGAAACAAAATTATTTCTATTGGAATCTCCCAATTCCATGACCTTTCAATTGCAAGATATAGCTGCCGTTTGTTCGATTGCGCGTCAGCATAATATCACTACAATGATAGACAACAGCTATTCCACCCCCCTGAATCAACAACCTATTGCTATGGGAGTGGATATTATTGTACATTCTGGGACAAAATACTTAAACGGACATAGTGACGTAGTAATGGGGGTTTTGTGTAGTACCCGTAGTCGGTGCGAACAGATTTTTAAATCAGAATATATGACCCTCGGCGGAGCCGTTTCTCCTCACGATGCGTGGTTGATGCTTAGGGGACTCAGGACACTGCCGCTACGAATGGAGAGAGTGGGGACCACCGCCCGAACGCTTGTTGATTTTCTGGCTTCTCACCCGCGCATCGAAAAAATATTTTACCCATTTTATCCTTCTTCGCCTCAATATCGGCTTGCATTGCAGCAGATGAAAGCTGCGGCTGGTCAGTTTAGTGTTTTGCTTAAAGCCGATACAATAGAAGAGGTAGAACGGTTCTGCAACCATTTGAAACGTTTTCTTATTGCTACATCATGGGGAGGATACGAGTCTTTAATATATCCGGTTTGTGCGTCGTACGGGTCTGTAAATCCGACACAGACTACACTTCCTTGGAATTTTATCCGATTCTATATCGGATTAGAAGACCCGGAGGTATTAATGAATGACTTATCTGATGCCTTTGTTGCCATGGAAAAAGGATAAGCATGAGAAAATTACTTTTGCCGCTTTCTCTTTGCTTTGGACTAGGCGTTTGGCTCCGAAATTATCTGTTTGACACGGGAAGGATAAAAACAAAAAATGTAGGGATTCCTGTCATTTCAGTAGGTAATTTATCGGTCGGGGGAACGGGGAAAACGCCTATGGCAAGGTTTATCCTTTCTGTATTAGTAGAGGCAGGGCTTCGTCCCGGGTATCTTAGTCGTGGTTATGGTAGAGATTCTAAGGGATATATTAAGGTAAACCCTACGATACATAGTTTTAGAGATACAGGAGACGAATCATTGATGATTGCTTCTTCTTTTAGAGATGTTCCAGTAGCGGTGTGCGAAAAACGTTCAGAAGGAGGGGAAAGGTTAAAAACAGAAGAAAAAATAAATGTGCTTGTTTTAGATGATGCTTTCCAGCATCGCTATCTCTACCGCGACTTAGACATCGTAATGTTAGATGCCAATCATCTTGCTCCCGACTTATTACCAGCAGGAGACGCACGAGAGTCTCTATCTGCTTTGTATCGCGCAGAGGTCGTTGTGGTCAATCATTGGAAAGACGAGGTTCATATAGATAAAATTACCCAAAGGCTTCTGCCCTATTTACAGTCTTCGGCAATACTTGCTTTTTGTCGTCCATTCATTACTTTGGCGGTTCATCCTATATCCGGGAAGTCTGTCCCTTTAGCTTCTATTACTACTGCCTCCGCTTTCTCTGGAATTGGCAATAATGTTTATTTTTGGCATCTGTTAATTGCAGCCGGTATTCAGGTAAGTACATTTAGCGCGTTCTCCGACCACCACTCTTATACACAAACTGATTTCCAACGTTTAACCGAAAGTTCTGGTGAGTTTCTGCTCACAACGGAGAAAGATTATTACCGTCTGTTAAATCTTTCGGAGGTTCCTACTAATTTTATGTGTAAATTATATTTTGTCCCTATGGAGTGGGAATGGGCAAAGGGGCAAAAGGAGATTATATCAAAAATTGAAAAAATATTAAAACTTTATGATGGTTTTGAGAAATTACAAAATAAAAGATAACAATCTACTTACAGTATTTATAAAGTTGTAAAAAATAAACACCCTTTATCAATGGGGTTTTTGTTCTTCTAATCAGATAATTAAGCGCGAACTACGGGTTACCCAAAAACTACTATCTCAGTACGCAGGGTTCTCTTTGGACGAGAGATATTACACTTCAAGGCAAAACCCTATGTGGTGGGAGTATAGTCTTGGAGTTAGAAAGTCTTTTTTTTAAGAAAAAACGCTCTTTTACCCTCCAAATTCAAAATTTCCATACAAAGTACCGCAAATTTATTACCCTAAGTAGTGTCCACTTATTTGAGTACCGAAGCGAAACATTAAGCCCTGCTCGTACCTTACGCTTCTGCCTTGATTACCGCTTTGGTACACTTCAAGAATCTGTCTCCCCAAAAAAAGGAGTTTCTAATAACGACCAAAAGCCCTGCGGGACAGAAGGAAATCGAAGTGGTGGTAAATAGTACTTGTTAGTACTTGTAAACCTTACCTCATTCTTCCAATCCCGTAGGAACAGAATATTAATAGCGCGAATTTTTTAGTTTATATAGATAAATCTTATTTTTTTACCCTCTCCTATCAAAAAAACTTTATATTTGTAACCTCAAACATTTAAACGATTCTTACACCTTAAAATAATCAAGAAAATGAAAAAAATCACCAATACTCGGTTTTCTTCGGTTCTTATCATCGTACTACTATTTAGCTTCAGCGGCTGCTATAAAATGTGTGGGAAGCCCAAAGAAGGAGGAGAAGTAACCCAATCCGACTCCACTACCCAAAATCAAGACCCAACGAACCCAAGTCAAGAGAGAGAAGAGACCACGAATAATCCTACTGCGCCAGTAAGTGAAGGGTCTTTTTCCTATACTCCCCCTGTACCTCAAGGAGGAAAACTCAAAGGAGTAGTAGAATTAGGAGCGTCCGGCTTCAACTCCTTTATTGTCAATATTGATGCTTCCAAACGTTGGGAGTTAAAAAAAGCCGACTTCGGCGCAAGTTTGGTCTATGAAAGTATGGCGAGTGAAGAAGATATAAAAGGGGGACTAAAAAATTATATTGCAGGAATGCTTGACTATGGTGTAAAAGGAAATCAAATTCATTTCGTAGTAAGTTCTGCCGCTATCCGCGATGAAAAAGTGAAGAAAATTGTAGCAGCACTCAAAGCAATGGGGTATATAGCAAATCCCGTTACTCCCGAAGAAGAGGGTAAATACGCTGCAAAAGTAGTACTTCCCGGCGAGTTTGAGGGGAACTCTTTTGTAGTGGATATTGGCTCAGGGAATACCAAAATCTCTTGGGTAGAAAACGGACAAACCAAATCCTTTGAGACCTATGGCTCTAAATATTATGATAGAGGTATTTCTGACGACCAAGTTTATAAAGAGGTTTCTTCCCTTGCTACTAAAATCCCTGCCGGTAAACGGGCTAAATGCTTTATTATTGGTGGTGCCCCTTACGAAATGGCTAATCAGGTACGTAAGGGAAAAGAGCGTTATACAATACTCGCTGCTCCTGGACAATACAAATCCGATAAAGCCAAGGTAAAAAGCGGTGCTAACATCTATCGTGCAATTTCTGATGCCACCCAATGTGAGACCTTTATCTTTGATTGGAACAGTAATTTTACCATTGGATTTTTATTAGGGCTTAAATATTAATTGGATTAAGATTTCTTCGTTGGGTAAAAGAATATTACAAATATAGGAATGACTTAAAAGCCAAGCATACCATACACTCCCAAGAGAAAACCACACAATATATTGGATAAAATCGCAGATATTGTATAGGAAGCGTGTTTTTAAGAATCGTAAGTAATCCCTAAAATCGTATCATATGGCTACTTCCGCACTATTTTTCTGGCTTATTTCCTGTGGGGTAATTACCACACTCACTGTTTATTACCTCTTTAAAGCCTTAAAAAAGAAAAATTAATTCCAGATAAATAGTTCTTAGTTTTTAATGATAAGTTCTTAGTCTTCACAAATAATTGTTTATCAATTTTTTAACTAAAAATAATATCATAAACTAATTTCAAACCAGCACTTATAAAATCCAACCTTATTAAGAATATCTGCCTCATAATGCAATGAAAATACTACATACTGCTGATTGGCACTTAGGTAAAAAATTAGAAATATTTTCCAGAATGGAAGAACAAAGGGCGGTTCTAGAAGAAATCTGTGAAATTGCCGAAAAAGAAGAGCCCAATGCAGTGATTATTGCCGGAGATATTTTCGACTCCCCTAATCCTGCTATTGAAGCCCTTGAATTATTCTATAAAACCGCAAAGAGACTTACACGAAATGGAAAATGTGCGGTGATTGGTATTGCCGGAAATCATGACTCTCCAGACAGAATCGAAGCACCGGAGCCGCTTGCACGGGAGTGCGGAATTATCCTTTCGGGCTACCCCGATTCTATCATTAGTACGTTTATGTTAGAAACAGGATTAGGTGTAACGCATAGCGAACAAGGATTTATCCGGCTTCAACTTCCTGAATGCGAACCAGCACTGAACCTCCTACTAACGCCTTATGCGAATGAAATCCGAATGAAACGCTATCTATCAAAAGATAAAGAAGAAACACATCTTCGGACTTTGTTAGAAGAAAAATGGCGTAGCCTTGCAGAAGTTTATTGTACTAACGATAAAACGGTAAGTCTTTTGGTAACACATCTTTTTGTAATGAAAAAAGGAGAGCCTAAACCGGAAGAAGGAGAGGAAGAACGTTCCGTGTTAATTGTCGGAGGGGCGCAAGAGTTCTATTCGGACAATTTTCCTTTGCATATTCATTATGTAGCACTTGGACATATTCACCGCCCCCAAACGATTTCGCGGCTGCCCTGCCCTATCGTTTATAGCGGAAGCCCGATTGCTTATAGCATGGCAGAAGCCGGACAGCAGAAAAGCGTAGTTTTGATAGAAGTTGAACCTGATACCGAAGCGGTTTATCGCTTTTTCCCACTCCAATCCGGCAAAAAGTTATTTAAAAAGTCGTTCGATTCCGTAGGAGAAGCAGAGACTTGGCTTACCGAAAATCCCAATACAATTACA
>CAUJFT010000295.1 GCA_963169475.1 Bacteroidota bacterium
AGCCCAATACCATTGCGATTTTTCATTCTAATGACTTAATCGTAACGAATGCGGACGGTGCTTACCGCTTTACCCAAAATAGCAATATGTATTACCTTTCGGGGATTGACCAAGAAGATGTCTATCTTGTGCTTTTTCCTGATGCTCCCAATCCTGATTGGAAAGAGATGTTGTTTATCCGTGAGACTAACGAACTAATCCAAATCTGGGAAGGCTGGAAATATTCAAAAGCAGAAGCCCGTTCCGCCTCCGGAGTTCAAAGAATATATTTCTACAAGGAGTTTGAAACCTTCTTGAACCGTATGGCTTCCCAATGCCAAGGGTTTTATATAGATATTAATGAACATGAGCGCAACGCAATTTCTCAGCAAGGCTTCGGGCAGAAGATAGCAAAAATGTTAAGCGGTTGGTTCCCTGCCCATTCTCTTCACCGGGCAGCCCCTATCTTAGAAGATTTACGTTCCATAAAAGCTCCGGAGGAAGTAGCGCAAATGCAAGTCGCAATGGATATTACAGAGAAAGCCTTTCGCCGTGTGCTTGGATTTATTCGCCCCGGCGTGTGGGAGTACGAAATCGAAGCAGAGATTCAACATGAGTTTCTCAGAAACCGCGCAACCGGTCCTGCTTATGATTCCATCATCGCTACCGGAAAAAATGCTTGCGTCTTACACTATGTACAAAATGAAGCGCAGTGCCAAGATGGAGAGCTAATTTTAATGGATTTTGGGGCAGAGTATGGGAATTATTCTGCCGACCTTACCCGGTCTGTGCCGATAAACGGAAGGTTTTCCAAAGAGCAACGCGCCGTTTATGATGCAGTATTAAGCGTAATGAAGGCTGCCACTGCAATGTTAAAAGCCGGAAATTATCTGGAAGAATACCATAAAGCCGTAGGGGAGCTAATGCAGGAAGAGTTGATAAAATTAGGATTGATTACCAAGGAAGATGTAAAAAATCAGAACCCTGATTGGCCTGCCTACAAAAAATACTTTATGCACGGAACTTCTCATTTCTTAGGGTTAGATACGCATGATGTCGGAAACCGGTATAAAGTTTTTCGTCCCGGTATGATTTTTACTTGCGAACCCGGTATTTATATTCCTGAAAAAGGACTTGGTATCCGTCTTGAAAATAATATCCTCATCACAGAGACCGGAAATATTGATATGATGTCCCGAATCCCATTGGAGGCTGATGAGATAGAGGCATTAATGCAATAGCATTAGTCATTTTTAATTAACCTCCCCGCTCTTTAAGATAAAAGGGCGGGGAGGTTTTTTGTGTGGGACTCAAAAAAAACATTTTGCCCTTAGTGCTTTTATCAACAAGGGGAGTTGTCTCTCCCCGTCATGTTGAACGAAAGCGAAATATCACACTACTCCCTTAGTGTTCTCTGCATAACAGGGATAAACTAAATCCATTCTCCTTGTTATAAGCCCCAAATTCTATTCGGGGTTTTCGTGTTTCTTTGTGATTTTGGTTTGCATTAGGGCTGAAATACTGATAGCGGTCTGCTTAAGAGCCTCTGTGTTTTTACCTTTAAATAGTTCATCTGCGGTCATCGTAAATAATTGAATCCAGCGCTCAAAGTGTTGGCGTTGCATAGGCATAACAGCACTGATTCTCCGGTGTGTTTCCATAGGATAGCCCGTATAATTTCCCGTAAGAAATATAGCATTATTCCAAAAGCTATACATGATGTCCAAATGTTTTGCCCATTTTTCTTCGGACATTTCTTTAAAAAACGGAAAGATAATTTCGTCAAGCTTTACTTTTTCATAAAACCCGTCAATCAATAAACGAATATCTTCAATATTTTCAATATCCCTTTTCATAAATCTTTTGTGCAAAATATTTTTGAGGAAATCCAGAGGGGTAGAATAAACCAAGTCGTTAGCACCATCAAGGAAACCACTATTCCGGCAGTAGTCCCAAAGAAATTACTAAAAACTGCACCAGTATAGCCCATTAAGGCAGAGACATCCATTTTTAAAAGAATCAATACTCTTCCAAGGTCAATGGGATTAAGTAAGCTCATCACTATCATAAAGTTTTCGAGCGGGTAGTCGGCAAATTGGAACAGTAGAAAGAGTACCAATCCGTCAAATAATAAGGAAAAGAATAACCATAATAAAATAGCAAACCCTATTCCCTTTGCCTTATCTTTGGTGATAGCTACAGCAAGCATTGCCATCGCTACAAAAATAGTTGTGAGCAGCACTCCGGAGAGAACCATCATTAGCCCAAGCGCGGAAGGTGCAAATATCAATATTGGGATTCCGGCACCCAACAAAAATGCTAGACAAAGCGAGATCGTCAATCCCGTAAACAAGCTCATCCAGATAGTCTGTCGTTTTAGGGGTTGTCCTAATAATAGTTCGATAAACTCACTAGAATTATAGCAATAAATCGTAGAAAAGACAAGGCTTACAAGCGGTAATATAATCAAAATTAGATTTAGGAGGCTAAGGATTCCCTTACTTACGTTGTCTTCAAGATTAAAAATACTCAAAGAAAGAATTAACATAAAAAGCGTATAGCCGAACACCATTTTGTTTCGGGCTATATCTACTACTACATATTTCAAGATTTTATACATGATTCCCTGCTTTCATAATAGATGAAATAACCTTCGATAGTCTTTCTTCACCCGTTTGGGCTTTTAGCTCAAGTAATG
>CAUJFT010000296.1 GCA_963169475.1 Bacteroidota bacterium
TTTTAGCTTTTTGAAAGAACTTCTTGGCATTCTATCTCCCTCCCTCTTGGCTTACCCTTTTTGGCGGGAGGGGGAGCTTCGGCTTTTTTGCTTCGGGGAGTTTAGGGCTCCTTGACGCTTGATTTTGTGGCTGCCAACGCCAAGATAACCGCACCTATCACCAAACCTGCGTTTATCTGCCAATAGTCCGCAACTTAGTTTCTCCCCTCAAGGTCTCTCTTGGTGTACTGCTCCTGCAAATATCAGGACATATTTTGAATATTCCAAATGTTTTTCAAAAAAAACATGGTTTTTTTATTTTTTTACAAATTAAGGCTATCTAATGGACTTTTGATGTTTTTGCGTATATTATTCCTTATTTGTGTGTAAACCTTGGTGGTTTTAATAGAGGAATGCCCCAAAAGTTGTTGTATATGGGCTAAGGAAACCTTGGCTTCTCATAAATACATGACTTACCAATAAATATAAGACTATCCGTAAATTTACGGTTATATTCAATCTAACCTTATCCGTAAATTTACGGTAAAATACGTAAATTTACGGTTCATAAGGTATAAAAGGAGCTTGTCAATTTTCTAACAAAGAAATTTTGGGTAGAGCGGACAAAAAATATTGCTCTACTGATTGTCGAACATCTGTGTGTCTTCAAAAAATTATTTCAGTATAAAAATAGGGTAATGTCATAAATAGAATAGTACACCTTGTTATTGTTCGATAATCAGTTATTTTAAATAATATGTACACTCATTTATGACACTGCTGCCAATCGTTTACAATCGTATTATATCGCTTTTATTCCAAAACTTATGCTTATAAAAATCATTCAAGATAAAAAAATGTCCGGAAAGATATTTTAGCGGCATTTCATAAGGGGCTATCTTAAAATTGTGTACTTTTGCAAAATTTTAGATATGTTTTTAACTTTTATATAATTTAAAACGAAATGATTACCAAATATCAAAAAGTTGCTGTAATTGGTGCTGGAACCATGGGAAACGGAATTGCGCATGTGTTTGCACAAAGTGGATATAGTGTGAACTTAATAGACATTTCCCAATCATCTTTGGACAAAGCTATCAATACTATTGCCAAAAACATGGATAGACAGGTAAAAAAATCCTTAATGACCGAAGATGCAAAGGCGGAAGCACTTGGAAATATTAAGACCTTCACTGTTTTATCGGAAGGGGTTGCTGATAGAGATATTGTTATAGAGGCAGCCACTGAAAATGTGGATTTGAAGATTAAGATTTTTAAGGACATGGATACTTTTTCTCCTGCCCACGCCATTCTTGCTACTAATACATCTTCTATTTCGATTACTCTTCTTGCTGCTCATACCCAAAGGAGCAGTCAGGTAATCGGAATGCACTTTATGAACCCCGTACCTGTAATGAAATTAGTAGAGATTATTACGGGGTATGACACTGCTAAGGAAGTAACCAACGATACTGTTGCGCTTTCTGCTTATTTGGGTAAAATTCCTGTTGCAGTCAATGATTATCCAGGTTTTGTAGCCAACAGAATCTTGATGCCGATGATTAACGAAGCCATTTATACCCTTTATGAGGGGGTTGCGGGTGCCGAAGAAATAGACAATGTAATGAAATTGGGTATGGGGCATCCGATGGGGCCTCTTAGGCTTGCCGATTTTATCGGGTTAGATGTCTGTCTTGCCATTTTGAACGTATTGTATGAAGGATTGGGTAATCCTAAATATGCCCCTTGTCCACTCTTGAAAAAAATGGTTTCTGCCGGACATTTAGGAGATAAAACGGGTAGGGGATTTTACAATTATGCCAAGGTTTAAACCTGTAAAGACTTATTAAGAGGTTGTGAAAGGAAATTCTCTCAAAGAACACGTAATACTCTACAATATTAACAATCAGATATTTACGCTATAAAGCAAAAAAGATACCCTTGCCGTCAGACACAGGGTATCTTTTCAGTAAAGAAGAGTATTGTTTAATGGTTTTCTTCTTTGTGATTTGCCGAATGAGCCTGAATGAGCTTAGCCTGAACATCGGGAGGGGTTGGGCTATACTCAAGAAACTCGGTAGAAAAGGAGGCGCGCCCTTGTGTAATAGAACTCAAGCTCGTGGCATAACGGTTTAATTCAGATAATGGTACTCTAGCCACAATTTTCTGATAATTTCCTTCGGAGCCGATATTCTCTACGATTGCCCTTCGGGTTTGTAAATCAGTCATTACGTCTCCTGTATATTCTGCGGGTACATAGACTTCAAGTTTATTAATTGGTTCCATAATTTTGGGGTTTGCTGCGACAAAAGCCTCTTTAAAAGCCATCATTCCCGCAATTTTAAATGAAATTTCATTGGAGTCAACGGCGTGCATTTTCCCGTCATATACTGCTACGCATACATCTCTTGCTGGAGAGCCTGTGAGCGGACCTTCTTCCATCTTTTCCATGATTCCTTTCAGAATAGCCGGTAGGAATCGGGCTTCGATAACCCCTCCAACAATACAATTATAAAATATCAATTTCCCACCCCAAGGAAGGTCTTGCACTTCTTTGCCTCTGATATTAAAGCCGGCGGGGTCAGACATTCCCTCATAGTAGGGTTCAACATGGATAAAAACCTCTCCAAACTGTCCTGCTCCTCCGCTTTGCTTTTTGTGGCGATAGGTTGCCTTGGCGGGCTGTTGTATTGTTTCTCTATAAGATATTCTGGGATTTACATACTTGATTTCAATGCTGTGTATGTGTTCGAGAATCCACTTAATCACTTGGAGATGAAGCTCTCCTTGTGCATGAAGAAGTGTTTGTTTGAGTTCTTGTGAAAATTCTACGATTAAGGTAGGGTCACTTTCGTGGAGTTTATTTAGCTGTTGAGCCATTTTTTCTTCATCTTGTTGCTTGACTACCTCTATTGCCATTCTGATTCGGGGATTGGGAAACACAATGGGCTTTAGTACTACTCCGTCATTTACTGCACGTACTGTATGATTTAGGTGGGTATCCTTAAATTTTACCGTCGCGCCTATATCTCCGGCATGAAGTTTTTGTACTGCTATTCTATTTTTTCCATCAATTACATATAGTTGATTGATTTTTCCGCTAGCACCATTAGAGGTATTAAATAACTCTTGCCCCGCGTGTAAAGTACCGGAACATACCTTAAAGAAACTCATTGCGCCGGTGTGTTTTTCGTTTTCGGACTTAAACACAAAAAGTGTAGTAGTTTCATCATCAGGTTTAATCTGCTTGTCTTCTGTCGTAAACTCGGAGTGCATTTCATCTGCTGATGGACACACATTATCAATGAAACCCATTAATCTTCCGCTCCCCATATCTTTTTTAGCAGAAAGGCAGAACAAAGGAAAAACATCATGGTTTAACATTCCTTTTTTTAATCCTTCCCGCATTTCATCTTCGTCCAATTCTCCTTTCTCAAAATAGATTTCCATCAGTCGTTCGTCATTTTCAGCAGCCGCTTCCACCAAGCGATTATGAAGGGTATCGGCTTTTTCCTTCTCACTGTCAGGGATAGGCAGCTTTTCGGGTTTGCCTCCGGTTACAGGGAATTTATACATTACCATCTTTAATAAATCAATAATCATATTAAATCCTTCTCCTGCATTAACCGGATATTGGACTGCTACTACTTTCTCACTGAAATGCTGTTTTGCCTGCTCAAAGGTATTCCAGAAGTCCGATTTAGGGTGGTCTAGTTGATTTACTACAAAAATAGTAGGTTTCTTATAGTATTCCAGATGTCGCCAGATAAGTTCAGTACCTACCTCTACTCCGTACTGCCCGTTAAGTACCATTAGTGCAGTATCCGACACCCTAAGTGAACCAATAATCTCCCCGCAAAAGTCATCTAATCCGGGTGTGTCTATAATATTGATTTTAAACCCTCTCCACTCCGTGTGCATAACAGAAGCAGTAATAGAGTTTTTCCTTTCCTTTTCAATCTCGTGGTAATCAGAAACGGTATTTCCGTCTTCTATGCTTCCCATTCGACTGATAACGCCTCCTTCATACATCATACATTCAGCCAAGGTGGTTTTACCCGACTTGGGGCTCCCCACCAATACAATGTTTTTAATTTCTTTCGTTACGTAATTTTTCATGTTACTTCAATTTTAAGAGGATTAGTAAGTAAAAAAAAAGAAAAATGTCAAGATTAAATAGCGAATCAGGCTTCAGGCGTTAAAGGTAATCATTTTGTTTGAATTGAAAATATATGTAGTATTTTTTTTCTATTCTGCTCGATATTTTTTATGATAATAAGTAAAGCCCCTCCGCATCATGTTGAGCAAATGTAAAACATCACACTGCTTTCCCTTAAAAATGACCTATTCAAGTCAATACTCCCTATTATTATTCACTCATTATATATAGGGTAGCCCCTCAAAACTAAATTGTATGAGTTTGTTTTATACCATAAAATTACACTTTCTACCTTTAAAAAAATGCCATGTAGAGTTTTTTTTCATGTCCCTTACAAATAGAGTTCTAAGTCTATCGAAATAGGGAACAGGCTACGGTAAAGCCCTAAAAAATTGGTGGTATCTGGTATATCTCAAGCTATAGTCTAACATTATAAACATCTGTCTTATTCCTAAGAATGTTAAAAGAAGCAAATAAGCTAGGGTCTTCAGACTCTTCTATCAAATCAAACATAATACAATCCCCTCCTAAGCCTTCAAAGATAAGTGTGAAATTTTGATAACCCTCATTATATGTTCTTGTCCATTGGGGATAAAATGCGATACCTAATGCTGTAAGTATTTTATACTTCTTACCATTGAGTTTGTCAATAAGGAATGTTTCTGGGGTTGCCCTCATTCCATTATTTGAACTCATCCAAAGAGAACAATGTACAATGGTTTGTCTCTCTTCTATGGCACTTATGAGAAACTCTATCTTTATTTGTTCTGTGGGTTCGTTGGTAGTAATAGACATAAGGGGGAAAATTAGTTTTTCTGTTTTTTGCCTAAAAAGCAAACGGTAGTTTTGAAACAATTGGAGAACTCATTACCAACTCTTTCAAAATTCTGCCCCAAATTACAATAAGTTTTTCAATATTCCATCATAAAATTTACTTTTTTTACATATTTATGCTATCTATCTATGAACTAATTACGGGGTAGTTGTTTAGGAGAACTATTTGCTCAATATGTAATGGGGCTTTGAAGGGCTACATTCGCTTAACAAGACAAGGAGGGATAGCCGTAAATCTGTCCTTGTTGGTAAAAACACAAACAAGGACAGATACAATGAGAGTAGTCCGCGCTAAATATTCTAAAACTCAATCTTGTAGCTAATATTGGGGATAAAAGTTGCTTCACGGTTTAAGTCCACCGTTTGTATTTGATAATTGTAGCGAAATCCCATGTTCTCCTTGTACTGTGTCAGATTAATGATTTTGAGTGCTATTTCGTGCGCTGTTTTCCGCTTATTGATTTTATAGCTTGCCGTAAAATGGCTAGTAAAGGCGGGAGAATACTGTTGTGAAAAGGCTTTTCTTTCATCAAAAACTACCCCTTGATTTGCGATTGATTGGGAAAGGTTAATGGGAGAATAGTGGTCGCCTCCTTGGTAACTCAATCGGGTATTCAGGCTTAAAACATGATTTTGGTTTTTACCCAGCATCCACTCTTTCCCAATTAGAAAGTTAATCGCGAAATTGCGGTTATAGCGTGTACTCCGCCATATATTATCGCCACCAAGATATTGTGAGTTAAATAAAGAAACGGTTGCCAAATAGTAATAACCTTGCGAGAGATATTTTTCAAAGGTAATGTCTAATCCGTAGTTTCTTCCTTTTCCCTCATTTAGGAGTTTTCCATTAAAAAACCAATCGTTTTGTTGATTGATTAATGAAAATGAGCTATCCAGAATTATAGGCACATTAAATAGATGTTGTTAATATGTTTCGATTTTCAGGTGGGTAAATTCAGAAGTGCTAATATCATATCCCAATACTATATGATGCGCTTTGGTAAACCCTAATTTTTTATTGGCGTATTGGTTTAGGCTGTCCTTGATAAAATAATAATTTATTCGCTCCAAACGACTATGTAAGCCATAAGCAAGGCTAAGTGTTTGCATTGGGGCAAGTTGATACTTTACGCCGGCTCTTGGTTCTATTGATGCTGTATTGTTGTGTGTAAACCATTGTCCAGATAGTCCGGTATTTAGGGTTATTTTATCGCTTATATTCACCATCGAATTACTATATGCAGCGATTAAGGTACTATTCCCTTTTTCGTCCACGATAGTTTGCAGGGGCGTACCTATTTCGGCATTTCTTAGCATTAAATCATAATTCATATTTGTAACTACAAAGCCTGATTTATTGGTGTGTTTAGCATTGAATTTTGTATTTAGCGATGAGCTTGCAACAAAATTGTAGTATTTGTTTGCTATCTTGCTTTTTGGGAAAAGTTTCATAACGCTATCTAACCTTTCGGTATGTATATCTATTCCGTTTGCTGTAATGGCAAAGGTTGTTTTTAGATACTGCTTGTCATTCAGTAAGATTTTGTGGCTGATGCCTGCTACCCCCATAAACTGTTTTGCTTCTTGGTTTTCTCTGTCGGAGTCGTATTCCCACTTGCTGATACTACTTTTCGCTTGTGCGTCAGAATGGTCAAGCAAGCCCATTCCCCATAGTGAAAAAGTTCCGGCTTTTTGGGTTGGGAAATTAAGTTTGAAAGACAAATCTTGATAAGTTGTTCCTGCTGCATTTTCTGGCAAAATAGGCGCAAGCAGCCCCAGCGTAGCGTAACGATAATTGAAAATATAAGAAGAACTTTTCCCTTTTTTGAAAGGACCTTCCGATGCAACATCTATGCCAATTGCACCCACTTGGAAAGTATGTTCATATTGTTGATTATTACCGTTACGCATAAAAATATCAAATACTCCCGACAAGGCATTATTGTATTCTGCCGGCATAGCACCCGAGAAGAAATCGGAATTTGCCAAAAGCTGGGTGCTTAATGCCGTAAGCCCTCCCCCTCCAAAAGCTGATAAATCTGCAAAGTGATTGGGATTTGAAATTTCAACGCCTTCTAATTTCCATTGTAAAGATTGGGGGCTATTTCCTCTGACTACGATAGCATTATTGCTTACGTTGCTTGACACTCCTGCAAATGCCGATACTAGTCGCGCAGGGTCGTCGAATCCTCCGGCATACCGTTTAGCTTCTTCCACACTCAGCATCTTGGCACTTACCGTAGCCATTGAATTGAGTGCTTGTTCTTTGTTTACCTTTGGTTTTATAACAACCTCGTCCAGTGTGCTTACGCTTTCTTTCATCGAAATGTTTAATACTACTTCTTTGGCAGAGGTTACTTGGATTTCTTTTAAAATAACCGATTCATAGCCGAGAACAGAGGCAATAATATTGTACCTTCCAATCGCGACCTCCATAATCGTAAAATTCCCAAGGCTATCGGAGGTAGTTCCTATGGAAGTATTTTCCAAACCTACTTCAACATATTGCAATGGTCTATTTGAAGACTCGTCAATAATGACTCCGCGAATGGTTTGTGTAGGCTTTTGGGAGAGTACCTGTGCCGATAATAGTAAGAGAGTAAGAAAAAAAAGGCTTCGCATCATAATTTGTTTTGAGATAAAAAAACTTTGTGCAAAGGACGCTCTTACCTATTTTGTAAACAATACTGATTTATCAGTAGTTATATTAGTCCTAATCTTGAAGCGAGCATTACGGCCTCCATAGAGTTAGCTACTCCTAACTTTTCCAAAACTCGTTGACGATGTGTATTTACGGTGTGGAGACTGATAATCAGTTTATCTGAAATTTCTTTGCTTAAAAAACCGGCTTTTACCAATTTTAGGACTTCTTTTTCTCTTTTTGTAAGTATGATGTTTGTCTCTTCGTTTGCTTTAATAAAAGGAATAATTTTGCCTGTCCTAAAATTTAATAGCTCATAAGTTAGCCCCTCATTTATGTTTTTTTGATTGGGAGATAGGTCTAAAATACTTAGTGCCAGCCATAAACTCCCGTTACTTGTTACCTCTAATGCTTGATGTTGTTCAATCACACGAATATAATTATTGTCAGAGTTTAGAATACGAAACTCACAAATGAGTTTGTAATCTGCTTTTTCATTAATGGGAATATTTTCAAAAAATTTCAATAGGCGTATTCCATTTCTAACTAAGGTTGTGTAGTCTGTAGGGTGGATTTTTGAATCTAGGAATCGTTCTCCAACCTCTCTATCTTCAAATCCTAATATTGTTCCGATATTGAAAGAATGAAAGACATGTTGTTTTTTGTAAAGGTCAAATACACTAACCGCTGAATTTCCGATTTTAGCTAATCTTTCTAGAATTTGTTTGTGGTGGTCCAATATGGTATAATCCAAAGTATCAGTATCGAATACTTGCTGTTCAAGCAATTGGAAGTAGGTTTCGTTGATACTTGTAAGTTCTTCTTCTTGCATATCCTTTTTATTTTCTTTTCAATAGCCTTGTTCATTCCGACAAATATAAGCAAATATTTACTACATAGCCAAATCGTCTTTCAGTTATTCGGATTTGCGAGGCAAAAGATGTATAGTGTTTCTCATAAGTATGAGTGAGCGAAAAACCAGCACAATGCTTTTAGCTAGATATTTGATAATCAATAATCTTATTCAACTTTATCTTATTAATTTTTTACTGATAAGTACTTAACCCAATCATTACTTCCGATAATCTTATTAGAAATTAGGGATTTCCTCTATCTTTTTCGCATTGCTTTGGGTCCATACCATAGCCAAAATCCGGTTATTGTAAATATCAGAAGCGCAAGCCCCATAATACTTGTATAAAGCAATTTAATTTCTTCGTTTTTAGTTCCGCAATAACGGTCAAGTATTGAGCCATCGTGTATATTCTCAATGAAATCTGCGCGTCTTTGTTCAATACATAAAAGTCGCCCTGTTGCACCGTCAAGCTGAATCCCCCAATAGTGGTCAGCAAAAACAAATTTCACCATTCCTTTATCCTTACGAATGTCAATTCTTTCAAGTTCTGGCGATAGATGGTCGGAAATAGAATCCCGAAGCACTTTGCAAGCAAGGGTATGCAAGGAATCAATCGGTAGCCATTCTTTTAAATGGGTAGAAGTTCCTCTGTATGATTTGGATAGTATTAGCCCGTTGCTGTGCTTTTTCCAACCCAATAAAAGCCCGGTTATCGAAACAAAAAAGAAAAAAGCAAACAATGAGATGCCGGTTATTCTATGAATTTTTCTAAAAACTCTTAGCCATTTGGCTTGACGATTTCTTGTATGCTTATCTACCATATTCTGGATTGATTGTCTCTTTATTATGCTAATTAGCTACTCTTTCCTTTTAGGAGGTAGCGATATTGAGAGAAATAAAACCATTTAGTTGCCTCAATAGTTTTGTGAGGGAACTAACGTTTACACGATAACCATAGCTCGATTTTTCGAGAAAAAGGAGGTGAAACTCTCTTATAATTTATCGTTTCTATGTTTCCAAATTCTTCATATTCGTAAGGAGATATTATCCAATTCTAAGAATTTTATGTTTTTTTGTTGATTTTGAGCAATAGATAGGTTAGGTTGATAAAAAAATTATTTTCGTAGAGTTTTGTTGTACTTTTTGTTGGCAAACGGACAATATAAAGGTAGCCCATATCCAATTTAAGACCGGGTAAAATCCCATATTCAAGGTCAAAACCTACTCTATTGTGGTCAAACAAATGTTCATACGT
>CAUJFT010000297.1 GCA_963169475.1 Bacteroidota bacterium
CAATTATATTCAACGAAAATATATATATTTGTAAGGTATTTATTATGAATAAACCTAAAACACAACGTTTTCTAACTTAAATAAATATGAGAGCTATAGTTTCTGTCTCTATGATTATCCTTGTTTTGGGGTTGAGTGCCTGCAATCCCTTTGAAGACTTTACGAAAGTGAAGCAACCTAAATACACGCCCGGTGTTGCTTTCCCCTTGGTAAACTCTGCGTTTACCATTAAAGATATTCTCAATAAATTTGATACGGGAGGCTATATAGATAGTGTAGATGATGGAATCGTGAGCGTAGTGTATAGAGGGCATGTTTTCACGGCCCAGGGGACAGAGGTCTATGATTTTCCGGTTATTTCTAATATTCCCATTCCGCCTACCCCCATAGGAATCCCATATCCAAGCATTCAGGGAGAAAAAATAACAAAAATAATTTTTAAAGAGGGAAAACTCGTTCTACATATTCAGAATAAACCCAATATGTTTGCCCAAGCCGTGAATGTAACGGTATTCATTCCCGATTTAAAATCCGGCAATCAGAGTGTACAAGCACAAATGACCGTACCTATCAATAATAGCGGTAGTACCCAAACGATAAGTCAAGAAATAGACCTTACCGGAAAAATATTAGACTTAGCAGATGATAATATTACCATTTACTACAATGCAACGAATACCTCTGGTCAAACGGCTATTTTCCCTTCTAATGAATTAATCTTTTCTTTTTCAGCCCTTCAATATAGCTACCTCGAAGGACGACTACCCAATTACACCTTTACTACCATTCCGCGCGATACCGTTTCATTAGATATTTTTACCTACAATATCGGAGGTACGGTCAAGTTTAAAGACCCAAGAATCAACTTGATAGTAGGAAATTCCTTTGGCGTTGGCGTAACGGCTCAAACAGACAACCTTTATGCGATTGACCCCTACGGATTTGCCCAAAATATTACAAGTAATTACAATAACGTTTATCCTTTCCCTTATCCTGCAATCAATCAAGTAGGGCAAATCGCCATTGATACTTTTAAATTTAGAGGGAGCAATTCCAACATCGCTAGCATTATCGAAATGAGACCCCGACAAGTGGTATATGAAGTATCTGCCTCTCTCAATCCTGACAATCAGCCACTCGGATTCGTTACAGATAGCTCTAAATTTGATATTTGGGTAGATGTAGCCTTGCCTATGTGGGGAAGGACTTCGGGGCTTAGTTTTGAAAAAGAATTTGATGTGGATTTTTCTCCCTTTGAGATTGTAGATAGAGCCGGGTTTAAACTGATTACAGAAAATGGATTTCCTGTAGATTTGGAAGCGCAACTATATTTTATGAGCGGAAATGTCGTCCTTGACTCTCTTTTCTCTAACGGTAATACTATCTTGAAATCCGCCACAATAGACGGCAACGGTAGAGTAATTGCTGACGAGATAGCTACAAACGAATCCTCTTTTACGGGTGCGCGCTTTTCGGGTATCAAAAATGCCCAAAAACTTCGTTTGAAAGCGAAACTCCTAACCTACAAAAACGGCTCACAAGACATCAAACTCTACACAGATTATGGATTAAGGATAAAACTCGGAATGACCGCGGGAATAGACCCATTTCAATAATCAACATTCTTAATAAGTCCTAGTGAACGGGCGTATCTATCTATAAAAAAGGTAAAACAGAGAGAAGCCGTTTTATTTTGTCTAAAATAACGGACTAAAATTGCTTATATTTATCTTTCTCGGATACTGAAATAGGCTGAATACTTACACTTTCATTACTGGTGAGGCTCTCTATATACTCCCCAACATTTTTTTATGATAACCAATAAATTCTCCGCTATCATGTTGAGCAAGCCAAACCTCACCTCCAACATAAAACTCCGTAGAGGTAAAATGATTATATTTCGCATTAAATAATGTGATACCTTTGGAGTTTATGCTAATGAAAAGTATATCCCCATAAGTACGAGTGAGTAAAGAACTAAGAAAATAGTTGTTAGTTAATGTTTTGACTATTAAGTAGTTCTTGGTTTTTAATGATGAGTTCTTAGTCCTCACAAATAGCGATTTATCAGCTTTTTAATTAAAAATAATATTATAAACTAATTTCAAACGAGTACTTAACTACTTAATCTTATCATTTGCTATTCATCTTTAACTATTTACTGCTTATGTTTAAAAATACTCTGAATAAGGCTATTTTTGGGGTACTTAAAAGACATTCAATGCTTTTAACGCAAAGTATTGAACATGGAGTGTTCGTAATGAGAAAAAGACCGGAAAGCCGGTCAGTAATAAAGATAATACCTATATTATACCGAAAACCCCGGCTTTATTTTGTTTTTGTACCCTTAGGGACAAGTATCACTGTAGCCTTTTTCCCTTCCATCTTAGGTTCGGTCTCTACTTTGCCTACTTCTTCCAAGGCTTTGACGAAACGCTCTAAGATAGAAAACCCTTGGTCTTTGTAAACAATACTTCTTCCTCTGAAAAGTACAAACGCTCTTACTTTGTGTCCTTTTTCTAAAAATTCATAAGCATGTTTTGTTTTAAAATCAAAATCGTGGTCATCGGTTTGGGGCCCGAAACGAATCTCTTTCATTTCAGCCTGCTTTTGGGACTGTTTTTTCTCTTTATCCTTCTTCTTTTCCTCGTACATCAACTTGGAGAGTTCAATAATTCTACAAACCGGAGGTTTGGCTTGAGGGACAATCTCAATCAAATCTTTTTCTAATGACGTGGCGAGGGCTAAGGCTTCTTCGAGTGTGTAAATACGATTGAGCGTTCCGTCCTGCATTTGAACTACACGCACCTCTGAAGCAGTAATGCCTTCATTAATCCTATACTTCAAGGTGATTGTTTTTGCTTTTTTAATAAACTGTCTAATAACTTTTGTTTGTTAAATTGTGAATGAAATATTAATTTATTTTTGAGTGATAAACTCCATATTTATAAAAAGAGACTTAATCTTGCCAGGTTAGATTTACCCCCTAAATAATAACCAAAAGTAAAGCCAACGTGCTTTTATGAACCAACTTCGCGCTTGTCTAAAAGGTAAAATCGGACGCAGAAAGATATTTTTTGCCAAATATAAATAAAGCCCAATAATTTTTCCAAATTATTCTAAAAAAAAATATATTTTACCCATGTACATGCTCTCTTAATCCTCTTTTTGCGATTACACCCGCTTCAAACGTTATCAGGTTCTCCCAATTTTTTTCTATCGGGACGTTTGGACATAATTTTTTTGCCAACTTGATAAACATAGTATAATGCCTTGCTACTGACTTCATCAATTGGAAATAAAAAACGCCAATTACGGGGACTTTGAAAT
>CAUJFT010000298.1 GCA_963169475.1 Bacteroidota bacterium
TCGTATTTTATCCAATTTTCACTTAGCGCATGGGTATTGGAGAGCAATTCCGTAATCACGTTACTGATTTGCAAATCACTCTCATTAATATAACGGTTCAGACTGAACGGAGTTGCTGCCCCAAAATGCCTAAATATTTCCTCTTTAATCGCTTCATACAACGGGTGTTCAAAGTGCATATCCTCTAATTCTAACATAAAAAAAAGGACAACAGGAATCTGCTCTTTTACCGACTCTTTTCCTTCTTCAGGTTCACTTTCTGCCTCAAAAGTGCTATCATAGTGATTCAGTAAAATCCGTAGCAACTCTTTTTCTTGGGTTACTGTATCTAACCGTTCAAAGGACTTCATTTCAATTACTGCTGCCTCCTTTTGCTGCTCCCTTTTTTGCTCCCTAACCCGCTGCTGTTGCTGCTGTTTTTGGGCTTGGTTCATGCTTTGGGTTAGCCATTCTTCGGGGATATTCATTTTTGCGGCAGTCTGCCTGACATACATTTGCTGCTCAATCGTATCCGGAATAAGAATCAGGGTTTGAGATAGCTGTTGAATCCTTTCCGTTTCGACCCTTGGGGTCTTGTCTTCGGGCATATATTCCATAACCTGCTGGATTTTGAAGTCCATAAAATCCATAGCATTCTTTGCCATATAATGCAGAAATGCCTCTGCGCCAAAGGCTTTTGTATAAGAATCGGGGTCATGATTATCCGGAAGAATCAAAATTCGTACCGAAAGTCCCTCTGCTACAAGCACATCTACCCCCCTAAGTGCGGCTTTAATACCGGGCGCATCTCCATCATATATTAATAGGACATTTTTGGTAAAACGCTTAATGAGTTTTGCTTGCTCTTCCGTCAGGGCTGTACCACTCGAAGCTACAGTATGATAAATCCCGGATTGATAAAGCGCGATAACGTCCATATAACCCTCTGTTAGAATACAGAGATTTTTTTCGCGAATCGCATTCCGTGCCTGATATAGTCCAAAAAGGATTTGGCTTTTATGATAAACAAGGGATTCGGGAGAGTTAATATATTTCGCCTCTTTTTCTTTATTACCCATAATCCGCCCGCCAAAACCTACGGTTTTCCCTGTGGGATTAAGGATAGGGAACATAATCCTATCGCGAAATCTATCAATCAGGCTTCCCGTTTTTTCGGATAAAGTACACAAGCCCGCCTCAATCAAATATTCTTCTTGGTAAAGCTGGCTTCGCGCTTCTTTCGCTAAAGAATCCCAAGTATCGGGAGCATACCCTAACTGAAAGACCTCAACCGTTGATTCAAGAATCCCCCTTTCCTTGAAGTAACGAAGGGCTATATTTCTTCCGCTTTCCGTTTTTGTAAGCTGTTCATTATAAAATTTTGAGGCAAAATCCAGTAAAACATAAAGGCTTTCGAGCTGATTCCGTTTTTTTTCATATCCTTCGTCAGTCTCTGCCTCTGGAATATCAATATTGTATTTTTTAGCGATGTGAAGTAACGCTTCCGGATAAGAATATCCCTCCATTTCCATCAAAAAACTAATGACATTCCCTCCTTTTCCGGAGCTAAAACATTTATAAATTCCCTTTGCCGGGTTTACGGCAAAAGAGGGCGACTTTTCCTTTACGAAAGGAGACAATGCCCAGAAATTTGTACCTTTGCGTTTGAGGGTTACATAATCCGATATAATTTCAATAATATCGGCAGTTCTATATATTTCATCTACTTTATTGGCAGGAATTCTCATTTTCTATCCTCTCAAAAACAACCTTTTTAGAAAAAAAACGTTTACACAAATAATTGACAAAAAATTTGGTGGAGTAAAGAAATTTTTGTACCTTTACTCCAAAATTAAAGACATCTTTTTGTTTTATTCCAATTTATCATAAGGAAGTGACTTTCTTTATTTTTATCTTCAAAAAACGAAAAAATGAGTTGAATGGTTACGAAAAACACTTTAATTTATTTAGTGCCAAAGTAAAAACAAGATTAATATTCTTTTTAAGTATTTTAGAATTTAGGATTAAACATGTCTGTTTCATTGGAAAATATTGTAGAAGCAATTATCTTTACTTCAGACCAGCCGATTAAATGTAATGAAATCTGTGAGGCTATTGAGAAAAGTACAGAAAATACTATATCTGTGGTTAGCCAGGAGAAGATTAAGCATATCCTGAACGAGCTTACCCATAAATATGCTCCAATAAATTACCCTTTTGAGATAAAAAGAATAGGAGGAGGATATCAATTTTTTACAAAAGAACCTCTTTTCCCATTTATCAGACAAGCCGTTCTTTCTAAAAATCAAAAAAAACTATCAAAATCAGCAATAGAGGTTCTCTCTGTGGTCGCTTATCGCCAACCAATCACTAAGACAGAGGTAGAACACATTCGGGGTGTGAATAGCGACTATGCAATCCATAAATTGTTGGATAAAAAACTTATCACAGTTTCCGGACGCTTAGATGCTCCCGGCAAGCCTCTTCTATATTCCACTACTCCGTATTTTTTACAGTATTTGGGCATTAATCAATTAGACGACCTACCTAAACTCAAAGAGTTTGAAGCAACGCCAGAAGATAATGCAGTTCAGTTTATAAACAATCTATAGTCATAATTTCTTAACCGAGAAGGTTAGCTTTTTTATTTTTTAGAACATTAATTTTTTTCTCAAACGTACTAAAATTCACATCTTAATTCCATGAAAAACGATTTTAACAACCGAGACCGTAATCAGGGTAGCTTTAACAGACCTGTACGCAAGTTTAACACATCTGGGGGCAGTGATTACCCCAAAAAAGAGTATAATCGCTCCTTGGGTAACAACGAAAATAAACAGTATTTTAAAAAGAAAACATCTGATAATCCAGAAATTACAGAAGAAGACACAAATATTGACAATCTCCAAAACCCGGAGCCACCCGAAAAACACCAGCGTACCCGCATCCTGCGAAGCACTTATTCAAAAAACTCCGAGAATGAAGAAAGACTCAACCGCAATAATGAAAACAAGGAAGACTCCTCCGAAAATACAGAGGAGTTCGATAACCGAAGCTACAATAACCGCGGAGGATACAATAATAATCGCGGAGGATACAATAATAACCGAGAAGGAGGGTACGAAAACCGCAGCGGATACAATA
>CAUJFT010000299.1 GCA_963169475.1 Bacteroidota bacterium
GACCTTTCGCCTTGTTGGAGATAATCGTTATGTACAGTATGATACCCCCGCGGCGGCTAATTTTGATGACCATGATGAGTTAAATTACGGGCTTACCGGAGAATGGAGGGGGGCTTGGGGTAGTCATTTTTCTACCCGATATAGTCTGGAAGGCACGCGCCGTCAATATTCTTTTTTGTTTAAGGAAAAAAGTGCAGATAACTACACCCAATATGTACTTAGAACGGAGTTGGAACATCAATGGAACATTACCCCTAAATTTAGGTGGCGGGCAAATCATTGGCTGTACGTGGCTTATAATGTAAAGGACTTTGAAGACATAACCTTAAGCAATCGTTCAAATCGTAACCTTGAAGTAAAGTGGGAGTTTCAGTATAATCCTTCGCGCAGATGGCAGCTTAATACTACGCTTTATCGTAAGGAGTCGCACTTATCTTTTCTCAATTGGCAGCGATTCACAGAGACCACATTAGATACAACACGAACCGTATTTTGGGAACACAAGAATACCTTACTTCTATTTCAGCAGGAGAAAAAAGGCGCGGCGTGGTTTGATTTTGGGTACAAGCATTTTTATTTGTTCCGGTTTCAAAATGTATTAATGTATGATACCACTAATATTTTGACCTCAATAAACCTTCATATCCGCAACTTTCAAACCGGGCCCCTTACGGGCTTTAGGGTAATGGGAAAGAAGAATACTTCTTATGATATAATGATTTGGTGGCAATACCAATTACAAGACAATCGGTATAAAAAAATAGACAAATTCCCGCTGTCCCTGATGAGCTACAAGGAAACAGATTTAATAAAAAAGAATACCGCATTTCGTCCGTTTGCGGAGGTCAAAATCCTGTTTTTCTTTTAGTTATAGGCTAATATAGAGAATCTAAGAAAGAGCAGTAGCCAATAATTTGCCCTTCTTTTCCAATTACTTATTGGGCAATTAGGTTTTCGAGAATAAATTTACCATCAATATTACCCAACAAAATATCGGAGGCTCTTTCGGGGTGAGGCATCATTCCGAATACGTTCTTGGTTTTATTGGTGATTCCTGCAATATTTTCAAGGCTACCATTAGGGTTAGATTCCGGAGTAATATTTCCGTTTTCATCGCAGTAGCGAAATAATACTTGACCATTGTCATTCAGCATTTTGAGGTCATCTTTGGTGCAATAAAAGTTACCTTCTGCATGTGCAATCGGAATTTTATATGCCTTAGATTCAAGATTCTTGGTTAGCACCGTTTGAGAAGTTTGAGGGGTAATATAGATATTTTTGCAAAGGAAACGGGTAGAAAGGTTACGTGTCAAGGCACCCGGAAGAAGTCCGGCTTCGGTTAAAATCTGAAACCCATTACATATTCCCATGACATAGCCGCCCTTTTCAGCATGCCGAACGACTTCGTTCATAATAGGGGAGAAGCGCGCAATTGCACCGGAGCGGAGGTAATCTCCGTAGGAGAATCCGCCGGGTAGAAACACAAAATCGCACCCTTTGAGGCTTGTATCCTTATGCCATAGAGAAACAACATTCTGACCAAGGTTCTCTTTAATGCAATACAACAAATCGTTGTCGCAGTTACTACCAGGAAAAGTGATTACACCAAATTTCATACTTTTTATAGATAAATTATTTATGATAGATTGTATATCCGCCTACGGATTCGGCTTTATATTCATAGAATAACCCAGAATACATATCCTTTATTTTAGGAAAGAGGTTGTTTCTATCTAGAATATAGTCCGGGCGATTTTTATTAAATTCGTCAAAAATATCGGCATCACTTTCCACCCGCGAGATGAGAAGGTGGGTGCTTGCATAAGGAAGTGGGTGAAATTTTTGATAGACGATTCGATAATCAGCGTATTTAGTAGCACATTTCTGATTTAATGCCAGATATATTTCTGGCTGAAATTCCATAATCCATATTCCCTTAGGAGCTTGTTTTTTTTTGGAAAAATATTGTTTAAGTTCATTATTTTTGAAAATAGGGTCTTTTTGATTGGATAAGATAGCGGAAGGGGTGCTATTTTGAGGCATCAAGTAGTGAACCCAAAAATTCCCGTAAATGAATAAAGTAGGAATAAAGGCGAGGGTAATAATCGTGGGATTTATCCATTTTTTTGAGGGAATTTCAAAAACTTTGGTTACATAAAAGGCGAGGGGAGGGGCAATAAGTACCCACTTGTGAAATTGGGTATGGGTAACGGAGAAGATAATAGCGGCGATTCCGCTGCTAAGCCATATCATCATTCCTATATCTAACCTTCTAATTCTCAATAAAGAGGTAAAGTATTTGATTCGGAAGCGTACAAATCCTATTGCCATTAGAATGAGAAAAGCCGCTTCGGCGGCAAAAAAGGAAGTGAAAGCATTTTGAAAGCCTTTGAATGTATCTGTAAACATTTCATATCGGAGTAGGTCAAGTCCGTAGAGCAATCCAAGGTCTATAAATCCGAGAAGGGAGTTGCCGAAATAGAGTATCAATATTGTAAGCCCTAATGCGATTCCTGCTCCGCCGAGTAAAGCCGTCATTTCGTCAATTGCGGCTCTTTTTAGAGAGAGGTACAATATAATGACGGATATAAACATCAAAATAAAAATATAGGAAGCAGTAACGGTGATCATTAGGACTATACCTGCAAGAAAATAGGGCTGAAAGGAGTAGGTTGGTTTTTCGCTGTAATCAATGAGCGTTCGGTAAACGAACATCATGGGAAGAAGCATCAATAGTTCAGGGCTAAGTTCCAAAGCAAACCACGGAGAAGAACATAATACGACAAGAAGTACCGCCGGAAAAAGCGGATATTTCTCAAAGGGTCTGTAACGGGCAAGCCAATTCCCAAAATAGGCTGCGGTGAGATAGGTGTAAAGAATCGTAAAAATCCTTAATACGGTGAGCCAAGCACTACCAAAAAGCGTTATAAATATGGAATAAAACCACACCATGAAGGGTGGACCTGAGAACCAAATCTCTTTATAAAGACTATCTCCTGCGGCGAGTTTTAGCGCACATACACCTACTAAGGCTTCGTCTGTCTGAAAATATCCTGCGGTAAAGGCGGGTAACCGTAGGATTACGGCTAGCGTAAGCAGCAGCAAATGAAGTGGGAACGGGATATTTCCTAACAGTCTTTGAAGCATCTGTATTTGATTTTAAAGCGATACCCGAATCGCGGGCGTGTCTTAAAATGAATGTATTGCATTACTATGATTGATGTGATGGAGTAATTTTAATGATACTGCCAAAATAACTATATTTATACCAGCTATAAATGGGTTTGCAAAAAAAGATGGATAAAACCTCTCATAATCAAAATAACCAATTCTACTAATCTTGCAAATCATTTTAATCTTGGCATAAGTACAAAAAAATATCCCTTGTTTTATATAAAAGGGAGAGCAAAATTA
>CAUJFT010000300.1 GCA_963169475.1 Bacteroidota bacterium
TTTTATATTTTAGGGTTTATACCAAGGATTAAGTGCTATTACCCCGTGATTTTTGTCAAAAAATATTGGAGTTTACTCTATTTTTGGGGATTTATATTCATTCTATGAAAATATCGAAACAAAGTAATGTGCATAAAAATAATGTTAGCATTCCCCTCTTTTTACTATCCGTACTGTATCTGAAGATAACTATATTTTAGGTAGTAGCACTCATCATTCTGCTCAGTTATTGTCGATTTTTATAATCTGTATAAACTTGGAGGCGCGTGAGTATATTTATAAAAGTGTAATAATGTTTGTAAGGTATCTTGTTATAGGAGGTATTTTCCTTAGATATAACATCGCTAAGATATGACATAGACTGTAGCAATTCCCATATTTCCATAGATGATTCATGTTTATTATTTTTTACTAGTGTTTCTATACCATATAATTTATGTAATGCCTCTTTCCTGAACGAGTGTTCAAACCATGAGCGTGAAAGCGTCATTGTATTGTCGTGAGAATGGGTAATAGGTGGGAGAGAATCAATAGGCTTGTGCCTTGCTACCACCATGGAAGGGGTGAGCCAATATAAGTCGGGGTATTTAAGCGTTTCTTGTACCAAATCCTGAAAAACTTGTAGCCAAATTGCACTTTTGGCATTTCTTCTGAAAAGCAAATCATAATCCATATACAACATTGCGACTTGGTCTCTTTCTACTTCGTTTCGGAGTGTATCTACAAATTCTTTCACTCCATATTTTAGAGAGGGCTGAAAGAGTTTCAAAAACATCTGGGAATAGGTTTCACTTTTGATTAGTAGTGTAGGACGCTTTAAGGTAGCGGGCTGATACAGATAATATTTATTTCTATTTCGAAAAACCGTAGGAGAAATATCTGTTATTAATCCAGAGTATTGTAATTCGTCAGTAAGTGTAGCAGCAAGTGGGTCGCTATAAAAAAGTTCGGGATGCACAAATACAAAAGGTTCTTGGTCAAAACTTTTTCTGACCTTTTCGTGGTGCTTCTGGACCTGGCGTACAAACTCCTTCTTACTGAAAAAGAAGCTTAGGGAGTGGTTATGCGTACCTCCCATAAATTCTGCTCCGTTTGTCCAACCCAATTTGGCGAAAGACTCCAATACGCGCGGTTGGTATTTTTCAAACAAGTCAATGGTTGCACCCGGTATATAAAAAGAAAGCCGGAGATTCCCTTTATACTCCATCATCAGCTCCCGTAGTTTTTGGTTTAGGGGAAGATAGAATGCCGTGCTTATTTTTTCAAGCTGGGCGATAGTCTCCGCTTCATCTACAAAGTCCATTTTACCTTTGCAGATGTCCCAGAAAGTATAGGGGCTTAATACCCAAGGGTGGTTTACTTCAAAACAAAGACAGATAGAAGGCATTTTTTTGAATTATGCACAAATGAATCCCAAAATTACAATTAATCTCGGACTTATTTTCAAAATATCAAAAATATACATATATGAGCAGTATTTGTAAGGCTGGCGATGAAGTGCTTTGTATATTATTTTTCTATGATTGTAACGTTGTATTACATTATAATATAATATTGATAAAGTAAGAAAAACCTTATACTTATTTTTTCGTTCAAGAGAACTAAAACAGAGTACCTGACCAAAGATATGGATAGATTTTTATCTGCTTCGTGGGAAAACCTTGCGATAGCAAATTTTCAGATTTCGCCGGAAGTATTGATTCCATACCTGCCAAGTGGTACTGAATTGGATACATGGAACGGCATTCACTATGTGAGCTTGGTGGGGTTTATGTTTACTGATGTAAAACTATTAGGAGTCCCGATTCCTTTCCATAGAAATTTTGAGGAGGTAAATTTACGATTTTATGTAAAGCGGAAGGAGGGAAATGAGTGGAAACGCGGAGTTGTATTTATCAAGGAAATTGTTCCCAAAATCATGATTACGCTTGTGGCTAATACCATTTATAATGAGCATTATATAACCTTACCAATGCGACATCAATACAATAAAAATGCAGATGGCTCTTTGCATTGGGGATACGCGTGGAAATACGCAGAGAAATGGAATACATTCGAAGTTACTACCCTAAATGAAGCAGTAAAAATGGAAGAGGGAAGTGAGGCAGAGTTTATTACGGAACATTATTGGGGATACACAAAGGTTAGTCTTAGAGATACCACCGAATACGAAGTGAAGCACCCCAAATGGGAAATATACCCTGTGATTAATCACTCGATTCATTGCAACCTAACCGGCTTGTACGGACAAGCATTTCAAGAAACGCTGGAATCTCCCCCCTTATCGGTTTTTCTTGCCAAAGGCTCTCCCATAGAAGTAATGGAGAAAAGGAGATTGCCGTTATAGTATTGGCTTAACAAAAAGGCTGCCGATAAGGCAGCCTTTTTGTTAATACCATTAATAATATAAAGCTGGTTTCCGTACTGCGTCAAGATTCAAGCGAACCGCCTTTACGTAGCGGCTACTCAAATACTTCGATTCATTTAGGTTCTCTGCAACAACCCCTCTACTGCTTGAAGCATGAATTACGATGACTTCTCCATCTTCTGCCTCAATCACCAATCCTACATGGGAAATCGCTTTTTTACGGGAGGTTTTAAAAAATACAAGGTCTCCTTTTTGTAATTCCGTTCTATCTACTCGCATTCCCATTTGTGCAATTGCCGCTGCGCTATGAGGCAATTCGTACCCAAACTCTCCAAACAGATACTTCATGAATCCAGAACAGTCGAAACCCGTAGTTTCGGATACTCCTCCCCAACGATAGGGAACTCCCTGAAATGCCTGTGCGTATAATGTAATATGGTCAAATTGAGAGAAGTCAATCCTGATGACTTCTGTAGCTGGATAGGAATTTATTAAGGAATCTGTAATCACCACATCGGGAGTAATAGATTTAGCCTGAGAAATATACCCTAATGCACAAACCATAGAGATTGTAAGAAATACTTTTTTCATAATACTCACTAATTTAAAAACTGAAATCTAAGCGATAAATTTCAAATCTTGGATTATCAAATAATTTAATAGAAAAAATTTTATGCTACATGTTTTAGTAGGTTATTCCTTTTTTCTTCGGCGGCTAAATTATGTATAAATTTATTATCTGCAAGCATAAAAGATAAAATATTAAAAAATGTTTATGCTTAATCTTTTATTTAATTGATTATATATAAATTATTGTTTATTAGATATTTATTGCATTATTGCCATGGTATAAATATTTTTATAATATCTTAAATTCTAATGAATTTCTAATATAAATTAGAATTATTTTGGGCTTTTTTTTGTAACAATTTATATAAAAACCGACCCACCTAAATAATTCATTTTTTGAACTTTTGTTTGTATTTTCATAATATATTATTTTTTGAATTAAGTAATGAAGGATATTATAGCTCCAAAATTGTATCCTAATATGACTAAAGTATTTACCTTTTGTATATGATGAAATAACTTTTTGACGAATCAAAAGTGCTTTGTAATAACCTGAAAAAGTGTTGAGTACCTGATGTATTCTCTAAACGCTTCGTGGTTTAAAACATAATTTTAGAAATAGTTCCCCTGCGTTACAAGGAGGAACAATGGGACTAAATAGAATCTTTTTGATAAAATTTCTCTCCTACCTGATGTTTTTTGAGAGGGATAAAAAGAAGACTTTGGGGTTTTTAAGCGAAAATCAAGCTACTTCCCCATACAATGAAAAATATTTACGACACGATATTAAATCAAATATTTGAGATAGGTGTTTTTTGGGGGAGCAAGAAAAATAAACGAGGTTTATCTTCAGCGTTTAGCTACGCTTTTATTATTGGCTTTGCCCGCTTATTGATGGGTTGCTTCCGACTAAAACCATAATGGGCATTTGAAGTATGTTCAAGGCGGTGGATAGGATTAGGCAAGCAGCCTATCCATAATGGTAATTGCGGCTTCTGATACGGGCGTGCCGGGACCGAATACCGCAGTTACTCCGGAGTGGAGCAAAAACTCGTAGTCTTGGCGCGGAATGACACCACCAGCAACGATAAGAATATCTTCTCTGCCGGCATTTTTTAATGCCTCAATGAGCTGGGGAATTAAGGTTTTATGCCCCGCTGCCAAACTTGAAACGCCTACTATGTCCACATCATTCTCTACTGCTTGAGCAGCAACTTCTTCGGGCATCTGAAAAAGCGGTCCGATGTCCACGGTAAAGCCAATATCTGCAAAACCTGTGGCAATAATTTTCGCGCCTCTGTCGTGTCCGTCTTGTCCCATTTTCGCAACCATAATGCGCGGTCTTCTGCCTTCGATTTCCTCAAAGGTTTGAATTAAGGATTTCGCTTTTTCAAATGATTCAGTATTCATAGATTCCTTAGAGTAAATTCCCGCTACGGAACGGGTTTCGGGGGTATATCTGCCAAATACGACTTCCATCGCGTAGGAAATTTCTCCAAGTGTAGCTCTTTTACGGGCAGCCGCTACTGCTAATTCAAGGAGATTCCCTTTGCCGTTTTGGGCAGCTTCTGTGATGGCATCTAAGGCAATTTTTACCGCTTCAGAATCCCTATCTGCTTTTAGTTTTTCAAGCCGTGCTATCTGCTGTTTTCTTACTAAGGCGTTATCTACTTCCAGAATTTCAAAATCTGACTTTTCGTTTACCTTGAAGCGATTTACTCCGATTATAATATCGGATTGATTGTCTATTCGTGCTTGTTTACGGGTAGCGGCTTCTTCTATCCTTAGCTTAGGGAGTCCCGTTTCGATTGCTTTGGACATACCTCCGTAACTTTCGACCTCCTCTATGAGCATCCAAGCGCGCTGAACGAGTTGGTTGGTGAGGTATTCAAGGTAGAATGAGCCGCCTAAGGGGTCAATTGCCTTGGTTATACCGGTCTCTTCCTGAATATAAAGCTGCGTATTTCTGGCAATGCGAGCCGAGAAATCTGTGGGTAGGGCTATCGCCTCATCTAAGGCATTGGTATGTAGAGATTGTGTGCCGCCAAGTACGGCTGCCATTGCCTCAATACAAGTTCTTCCCACGTTGTTGTAAGGGTCTTGCTCGGTAAGACTCCAGCCGGAGGTCTGACAGTGAGTCCTTAGCGAAAGCGATTTGGGATTTTTGGGTTTGAATTGATTGACTATTTTAGCCCAAAGCAACCTTCCTGCCCGCATTTTTGCAATTTCCATATAAAAATTCATACCGATAGCCCAGAAGAAGGAAAGGCGGGGAGCAAAGTTGTCTATGTCTAATCCGGCATTGATGCCGATTCTCAAGTATTCCCACCCATCTGCAAGGGTGTAAGCCAATTCGAGGTCGGCAGTAGCTCCAGCCTCTTGCATGTGATACCCGCTAATAGAAATGGAATTAAATTTGGGCATTTTCTTTGCAGTGTATGAAAAAATATCTCCAATCAGCCGCATAGAAAGAGCTGGCGGGTATATGTATGTATTCCTCACCATGAACTCTTTCAAAATATCATTTTGTATTGTTCCGCTTAGTTTTTCGGGAGAAACACCCTGCTCTTCAGCCGCTACAATGTAAAAAGCCATAATCGGAATCACCGCCCCATTCATCGTCATAGACACCGACATGTCTTCCAAAGGGATATTATCAAATAACATTTTCATATCTTCTACGGAGTCAATAGCAACCCCGGCTTTGCCTACGTCTCCTACCACTCTTGGGTGGTCAGAGTCATATCCTCTATGAGTGGCAAGGTCAAAGGCTACTGAAAGTCCTTTCTGACCAGCGGCAAGGTTTCTTCTATAAAAAGCATTAGAAGTCTCTGCCGTAGAAAACCCCGCATACTGTCGAATAGTCCACGGGCGTTGTATGTACATGGTGGAGTAAGGTCCTCTTAGGTAGGGCGAAACCCCTGATACAAAGTTTAAATGAGAGGTTTCTTTAATATCATGGAAAGTAAAAATCGGTTTTACTTTTATCTGCTCCGGCGTTTCCCAATCAAGAAACTCTGAAATAGGAAATGATATAGCTGGTGAAGCTCCCTGAAATATATTGATTTTACTAAAATCTGGCCTGCTCATAGACTTTCCTTATTTTTAAGGAGTAGAAACATATTTTATTTGTATTTCAATCTAACCTTTGTGTCATCTCTCGATTTTTGCCATATCCTAAGGGAAAGCGGTGATTGAGGATACAAAATTAAAAATAATTTATTAATTTTGCGACTGTTTTAAAAAATACTATTTTGATGCATAGAATACAATTAAAAAACGAAAAGAACAAATTCGTCCTTATTGACGAACAAACATATAAGTATTTCACGGAAACTCCGGGTGTCAAAGAGATGGGGGTGCTTGAAAATTTACGGGAACACGGGAGGAGTGGGGCGGCTCTTTTTCAGAAAAGAATTGATAAAAAGTCAATTACTATTTACCTACATAGGGCAGTTGCAGAAAATTTTATCCCTCGTATAGATGACACTTACCTTTATGTAATATTCAAAAATGGAGACCGTTTAGATGCACGTGCAGAAAATTTGGCTTGGTGTAAGAAAGAAGACCGTATTCGTTTTTCTCAAAATAAAAATATATCGGGACTTAAAGGGGTAAGGAAAGAGGGAGATAAATTTGTGGCTGTCATTTTTAATCAGAAGCGTAGAGAAAAAATTGGGGTATATGATACCGCAGAGGAGGCTTCGGCGGCTTACCAAAAATCCCGTCTTGCGATGAAAAAAGAATCCAGAAAGAAAGACGAGAAGGTATCCAAAGATATCGTGGAATCGCAGCGTTTCTCTACTTATCATAGAAGCCATAATTGTGGAGAGCTTACGCTCAAAAACCTCAACCAAAAGGTTACGCTTTGTGGGTGGGTTCAGGGCGTTAGAGATTTGGGGTATATTTTGTTTATAGATGTCCGCGACCGCTATGGTATCACGCAAGTCTCGATTAAATCTCAAGAGAATCCGAAATTGTATGAGGAAGCGCGTAAGTTGGGTAGGGAATTTGTGATTTCTGTTACGGGATATGTAACAGAGAGGGAAAGTAAAAATACTAAAATTGCTACAGGAAATATCGAGGTGGTTCCCGTTACGATTACTGTAATGAATCCGGCAAAGCTACCTCCTTTCCTTATCGAGAACGAAACAGATGGGAGTGAAGAACTCCGAATGAAATATCGGTATTTAGATATCCGCCGTCCTAAAATGGCTCAAAACCTAATGCTTAGGGCAAAGGTAACTAAGGCAGTGCGCGAATATCTTGACAATCTGGAATTCTGTGAGATAGAAACCCCATTCTTTATTAAATCTACTCCAGAAGGAGCGAGGGATTTTTTAGTCCCGTCGCGCTTGAATCAAGGGACTTTTTATGCCCTCCCGCAGTCTCCTCAAATTTTAAAACAATTATTGATGGTAGCGGGAATGGACAGATATTATCAAATTGTGAAGTGTTTTAGGGACGAAGATTTCCGGGGAGACCGGCAGCCGGAATTTACCCAGATAGATTGTGAAATGGCTTTTGTGGGTCAAGAGGATATATTCCGCACCTTTGAGGGAATGACAAAGCATGTCTTTAAAAGTGTAGCCAATATCAATCTTCCTAATTTTAAACGGATTCCTTACCTTGAAGCATTAAGGCAATATGGAAGTGATAAGCCTGACCTCCGCTTTGATTGCCCTATTGTTGAATTAAATGAGCTAATGGGAGGGACAGAGTTTGGGCTTTTTAATGCAGTGATAGAAGCAAATGGACTGATTGCTTGCTTGAATGCTACAGGGTGTGCAAAATACACCCGAAAAGACATAGACAAGCTCACGGAACTTGTCAAAGGCTGGGGAGGAAGTGGGCTTGTTTGGATAAGATATAGCGAGGAGGGTATCAAATCTTCCGTAGATAAATTTTATTCAGAAACTCAACTCCGTGAAATTTGTAGAAAAGCAGAGGCTAAACCCGGAGATTTACTGCTGATAGTCGCCGATAAACTTAAAGGTAAGGTGCGTAAGTGTTTGGGAAACCTAAGGCTACATCTTGGTAAAACTGAAAATTGGATTGACCCTACAAAATGGTCTGTGTTTTGGGTAGTGGACTTTCCGCTATTCGAGAGAGATGAGGAAACCGATGCCCTTACTTTTGCCCATCATCCTTTCTGCTCCCCTAATCCTGCTGACCTCCAGTATTTAGATACAGAGCCAGAAAGGGTCTATGCTCAAACATACGACTTGGTAATGAACGGAAGTGAAATTCTAAGCGGAAGTATCAGAATCCACCAAAAAGAGGTTCAAGATAAAATTTTTGATATATTAGGACTTACAGAAGAAGAAAAGCAATCTAAGTTTGGGTTTATGCTTGGGGCGTTTGAGTACGGCGCGCCTCCTCACGGTGGCTGTGCCTTTGGATTAGACAGATGGGTAATGCTGCTTGCCGGGGAAAACTCTATCCGTGATGTGATAGCTTTCCCTAAAACAGCAGGAGGTAGAGACCTAATGATGGAAGCCCCTTCGGTAGTCCCTTATAAGTCTTTGAAAGAGTTGGGTATCAAATTGGATTTATTATGATAGTTTTTCTATTGCGTAATTGAGGAGTGAATAGTAAAAAATGAGTAGCAAATAATACGGTTAAATAATGAATAGTCATGGTTTTAACCGATAGCTATTTTTTTGTTTTTTATCCACCCATACCTACAGAAAAAATATTTACTATTGATTATTCAGATTTCAAAGATTCTTAATTTTTTACTTACTTGTACTTAATTTTTCCGCTGTAGCAATAATCTCTCTACTAATAAATGACTAATTCCGTCCGTAGCAATCCTCGGTTGATTTTATTTGGCAAAATTCTTCACGAATCTTGATGGTTGATGCTTAGTGCTTCCTAAAACTCACAAACAGTCATTGGGTTGGTATGCTTTGCTTAATAAGGTACCCTCACCGATTGCATAGTGAGAGCTTTTGGGGTTTAAGGAGTTATTTATCAATAGGTTCTGTAATCATTTTTTGTGATATACAAAGCCATTGAGCAGTTTAAGCTTATGTGCCTCTATCAAGCCTACCGTATTATTTATTGTTGAAATTCTGGGAGTTTCGCTGCATTGGCTAAGATTCTTGCGAATTGCCAAACATCAAGAAATGTATTGTACAAAGGCACGGGGGCAATGCGAATTACATCTGGCTCTCGCCAATCACAGATTACCCCGTATTGAGTCAAGTGGTTATGTAGGGCTTTTCCGTTTTTGAGCGTTCTGATAGATAACTGACAGCCCCTCTCCTCCGGATTAGTGGGGGTAATGATTTCTACAGACAGGCTATCCGGCAGAGATTGAAGCAAGAACTCCAGATAGCCCGTTAAATTACGGCTTTTTTCAGAGAGTGCCAACATGCCTGCCTCGTCAAAAATTTCCATAGAGGCTCTCAATGCAGCCATAGAAAAGACGGGCGCATTACTAAGTTGCCAGCCTTCGGCTGTAGGAATCGGATTGAAGCCATGCTGCATCTGGAATCGGCTTGATTTTTCATATCCCCACCAGCCTGCAAATCTTGGTATTTCGGGGTTGCTGATATGTTTTTGATGAATGAAACAACCCGAAACAGAGCCGGGACCAGCGTTGAGGTATTTGTAACTGCACCATGCGGCAAAATCTACGTCCCAATCGTGAAGGTGAAGTACAACATTTCCCGCTGCATGTGCTAAATCCCACCCTGCAATAACTTCTTTCTGATGAGCCGCCGCCGTAACTCGTTTAATATTGAATAATTGTCCTGTATAATAATTAACTCCGCCCATTAAAAGCATAGCAATACTTTCTCCTTCTTTTTCGAGAAGTGCTTCTATATCTTCCTCCCGAATTAAGGTTTCTCCTTTTCTGGGAAATATTTTGATAAGCGCGGCTTCGGGCGAATATCCGTGATACCGCAGTTGAGACTCTACTACGTAGGCATCGGACGGAAAAGCATCACTTTCGATTACAATTTTATATTTTTGAGTAGTGGGGCGATAAAAGGATATCATCAACAAATGGAGATTGGTCGTAAGAGAATTCATCACTACAACCTCCTCTTTTTCCGCTCCTACTAACCTTGCGGTAGAACCAGTCAGAAATTCGTGGTAAGGCATCCATGGGTTTTTTGCATGAAAATGCCCTTCTACGCCTAAGACCTCCCAATCCCGAAGCTCTGTTTCCATAAATCGCCTGACCGAACGGGGCTGACAACCCAAAGAGTTTCCGCAAAGATAAATGGAAGGTGTTCCATTTTGCTGAGGTGGGATATGAAACCGGTTTCTAAACCCGGACAACGTATCCATGGCATCCATCTTTTTGGCAAATAAATAACTATTGATATATTTCATCACTCAAAAATATTAAAAAATGTTTGGGGAATCCACCTTGACGGGGCAAAGATAGTAAAGATTTCCTTAATGTAATTTTATAACCTTATGAGTACCCTTATCGTTTTGTGTAAAAAGTTTAGATATATGCAGAAAGATACGTGGTTTTATATTCTCTCCTCCGAATTATCAGAAAATCAGGAGACCACACTAAAATATGAGCTAGAACAATTTATCAAGTTGTGGAAATCTCATGGCAGCCCTATTTCTGGGGAGACAAAAATTATTGAAAAAAAGATTATTATAATTCAAGCGGACACTTTAATAGAAAAGCCGTCTGGATGCTCCATAGATAGTATGAAGAAGTCTATAGAAAAAATACTCCATACCCTCTCTTTAAGTTGGTTGCCGCCCTCTATGCTTTTGTATAGAGATAAGCAAGGCAAAATCGAGACCTTAGATTTTCGGCAAATCAAAAACCTAATCCAAGAAGACAGAATCAATCCCGATACTATTTTCTTTGATTTTAGCCTGAACCAAACGGATAATATAGAGTATTTGGAAGCCCCTTTGTCAGAAACGTGGATGAAGCGATTTTTATAGTTAGAAGGTTCTGAATATCATGTGTGCCAAATTTCACAAGAGGAGAGTCTGTAATTCATACTACTTCCAACATTGATAATAGCGATTAAAAAGGATTTTATGAAGTGCCTTTGTAATACTGATTTGTGAGAAGCATAATTTTTATTACTCTACATTTCTTTAAAGGGAAAAAGTAACTTTATCGTATAAAACGAACCCATGTAGTTTCGTTTTGAAGGGTTGTTTCGATTATAACAAATAAATACTGATAGGGGTGTATTTCCTTGAAGTTTTCTTTTTAAGTGGAAGCAGTGTGAGGTTTCCCATTGGCTCAACATGACGAGGAGGGTGAGATAAAATGCTGGGTAGCGTAGATTTTTAATCATTGATACCAGCAAAATATAGCCTTTGTGCAGAATCCATAGGTTTGGACGAGGACGGTACGTTTTCTCTATGAAATCCAACGAATCCTATTTTTCTCGTTTTTTGCCAAACAAAGAATCCGGACTCTTCGTATAGTCCGGATTATAGTAAGAATTGAGCCTTAATACCCAAATAAGAGGTTAAAATGATGGAGTTTTTTGCTTTAAATCTTTGTGTGCAGCTAGTGGAAGCGGAGCAGAGTCCGTTTTACGATTTCCCCTCAATCGATTGGGATTCAATGCTGCATCGGTTTGAGACTGATAATCTGTTTGAGGGACAGAGTTTTTACCTGAATGCGGAAGATAATGCTTCATTGTTAATTGATTTGTTTGAGTTTCAGTGCAATAATACTTACAGACAAAAAAACGTAAAGGTGGTGGTACGGTTTAGAAGCCGCCCGGAACTTGAGGCATTCCGTTTCGATTTTCTCAATTTTTTCAAAGTTGAAGTAGCTGCCGGCGGGGTCGTTCAAAATGAAAAGCATGAGATTCTATTTATCGGTGTCCAAAATTATTGGACTTTGCCAAAGGGACACATCAAGAAAGGAGAACCTTTAGAGATAGGAGCCGTCAGGGAAGTATGTGAAGAAACAGGATTAGTGAACCCTAGTGTGGAAGGAAAATTATCGGTTTCTTATCATACTTACCTCAAGAAAGAAAAATGGAGATGGAAAGAAACGCATTGGTTCGCTATGCACGAAAGCAGTAATGCTTTGCTGCAGCCACAAGTAGAAGAAAATATTCATACCGTAGTGTGGTTCGATAAGTCGCTTTGGCTTCAGAATATGGATAAAACTTTTAATCAGCATAAAGAAATCTTAAGAAAATTTTATTACAAAGTATAATAATATTAGCTTCTCTTTATAGTTATACGATTTTTTGTAGTAAATGGTTTTGATTTATCTAATAAAAATGGCGTAAAGAATAAAAATATTTTTCTTGAAGCGTATTCCTAAAAAAAGTATTATTTTTTGTGGTATTTTAATAATAAAATATATATTTGTACCAGATTTTGTGGTGAGTATTAAGGTTAGACGAATCATTATATCAGGGGTGGTATAATTTTTGTGGTGTAAAATAAAAATATGTATAGAAGGAGGGAAGATGAAAGTCTATATACTAAAAATATTTAATCTGCTTTTGTTTGGATTGGCACTTTCCGCTGGTTCGTTTGGGCAGCGTTGTAATATTTCAGATTCTCTGGAATTGGTTAGGTTTTTTCAAGCTACGGGTGGTACGCAGTGGTCCACACCATGGTACCTCACGCGCCCTGTCAAGACGTGGGAAGGAGTTATGTTATCTCCGGCGGGTAGAGTTACGTCTATTGTCTTACAATCGAGTAATGTCAGAGGACCGCTTATAGACCTTAACTTACCTGAATTGGTTACGCTCAAACTTGGTTTTAATAAGCTTAGCGGGAGTATTCCTAATTTTACTAAATTGTACAAACTGGAAACCTTGTACCTCTCTACTAATACATTTACCGGAGCAATGCCCGCCTTTGATAACCTTAGAAATATAGACAATATAAATTTATCAGGGAATCAATTAACCGGGCAAATAAAGGATTTGCGCTTGCAAACACTAAAAACACTTGATTTGTCCACGAATTCTCTTAGTGGAGAAATCCCTAAAGTATTCTACTTGTCGAGCCTTAAAAACCTATACATAGCAAATAATCGCCTTTCCGGCTCTATTTCCGACTTTTTCGGGCTGTATCAACTTGAAATGCTAGACCTTAGTAATAATAGTCTTAGTGGTAAAATCCCCAACTTTTCAGCACTTCCTCACCTAAGAATTTTGAGATTATCCAAAAATAAATTAGAAGGGTCAATCCCTGATTTTAATAGAATGGCCAAGTTGCAGCTTCTTGCTTTGGACAATAACAATTTATCCGGAGAAATAACGGAGTTTACCTATATGCCCTCTTTAACGGAGTTAAATCTTTCTCACAATCACTTTATGGGTAAAGTCCCTTCTTTTGATAATCTTTATAAAAAATCGTCTGTTAATATCTCCTATAATAATCTTGCATTTGGAGGGTTAGAGCAGCACGTAGGCATGGGTAAGAATTATTTTGTGGATTATAGTAATCAAGATTCTTTGGTAATAAAACCAGAAGGAAATCTCCTAACTGTAGAAAGTGGTGGAAGCGAGCAGAATGTGTATTACACGTGGTATAGGAACGAGCAAGTAATCGCTTCGAGTGTAAGAGGAGGAAATACCATGTTTGTAACGTCCTCTGGTACGTATCGTTGCCTTATGAAAAATACGCTACTAGGGCAGTTCTCTATCACAACCAAGGCAGTGAAGATGAATTATCAGCCGGAAGAATTAGTAGTGAAGGGCGTAGAACCCTCTTCTGTTAAGTGGGCAAAATTAGCAGTGAATACTCCTATGAGCCTTGCGGTTAGTGAACCGGGTACTTATATCTTGAAGCTCATTGACACAAAGGATAATAAAACAATTGCGTTTGAGCAGAACCATACGGTAACTAATCGTAAGATGCTCATTTTTACACTTCCTGCTACGGTTCCTAAAGGAAAATATATCCTTAGAGTAACCGGCGGAAAAAACTTTCAGCATGGATTTAATTTGATGGTACAATAGTATAGTGTTAATAGTTGAGTTTAAAAAAACACCTGCTTTTCGAGGCGGGTGTTTTGCATTTACAGAGAATATTCTAATTTTTTTTGTCCCGAATCATTTTATCATCTTTTCAATACTTTTGAGTAACTTTGCACCCTTATCAGGAAAATTAATTATTTTCTGAATGAAGAATTTTTCCGAAAATCGTTTTAGTCGGTTTAAAGTGGGTTTTTAAGAGATGACAGAAAGATATTTTGAATTACCAAACGGACTTTGTATAACCTATAAACATGTACCTTACACTAAGAGTGTTCATTGTGGCTTTATCATCAATACCGGTGGACGCGACGATGGGGCATTTTCTGGTATCTCTCATTTTATAGAGCATCTGATATTTAAGGGAACAGAAAAACGTAAGACCTATCATATCCTTCAATACTTAGAATCTGTAGGCGGAGACGTGAATGCTTACACGACCAAAGAAAAAACGTGTGTCTATACTTCCATTAATGCGGATTATTTTGAAAGAGCCGTAAATTTATTATCAGATATAGTTTTTCATTCTATATTTCCTGAAAAAGAAATTCAGAAGGAGAGCCAAGTCATTCTCGAAGAAATAGATATGTATAGAGATGCCCCCGATGAGGCAATCTTTGAGGACTTTGACGGGCTTATTTTTCCCAATCATACACTTGGAACTCCTATTTTGGGAACAAAGG
>CAUJFT010000301.1 GCA_963169475.1 Bacteroidota bacterium
GCAATTAGCAGAGTTTCGTAAATACCATCATAACGCAGTAAAAAGCTTTGAGCGACTTACGGCACAAAACCCTCACTTTGAAACGCTTGTGGGGAATATCCGGATAAAAGCAGCCAATGAAAAAGTTACCGGTTTTTTGTATCTTTGTATGGTGCAAAATGAAGAAGAAGGATTAAAGGAACTTAATGGAGTAAATTATCCGGAAAATATGCTTATGATGGCACGCAATTATTTGAACTCCTGCGGGCAGAATGGGATACTTATCACTAATGGAGACAATGATACCTTTCCCTTATTATATCTTCAAGCTAAGGAGACACTTAGAACAGACGTTACCGTCATTAATACCTCTCTCCTAAACTTACCGCGTTATGCAGAAATGATACGTAATCAAAAGTTTGCTAAAAATTATTCATTTCTGACTACTCCCGAAAATTTCAAAACCGCAAATGCTTATTGTGAAACGGGTTATAGGGATACTGCAATGTTAGGCACTTTTTTAGAAGACTATTATCAAGGTAAAAATAGAAATAGTAAGGTGAGTTGGCTCTATTTTAAGGCAGAGGGAAACCCGGATATGTGTTGGCGACTTCCCAGAACGGGGTATTTATCAAAGTCGGATATGATTCTATTAGATATTTTAAATACCAACCATTGGGTACGACCTTTTTATTTTCTGCAAACCGTAAGTTCCTCCTCTATGTTGAATTTGGGCAGTCGCCTTTGTCCGGAAGGGCTTGCACTCCGCCTATACCCAGAAGGGACTCCGCCTCTGCAATCAGACTATTTATTAGATAAATATATAACGAATTGGTATTGTTGTTTTGATGAAACCAAAGAATTTCAGTTACTTACCAAAGAATTTCAATATCCCAATACGCTTAATAGGAGCGAGTCCGAATATGCTACATTGGGTTTACTCCGAAAAAACCTTGTTGATTTTGCAGGAGAACGCCTCGTCGCCAATGATACTACTCAAACCCTAGCAATATTAGCGTTGTTAAAACAAAGCAATAACTTGTATCCGGGTATTGAGATGATAAAATTACAAGAAATACATTATCTTCTTGGAGAAAAGGAGGAAGCCCAAAAACTTAGTAATATCATGCAGAAAGCTATAAATAACCCAATTGCCTTTCCTAATCAAGCGGCAAAGGATTTATATATTTCTATAGAGCAAAAGCTCAAAGAAACTTACGATTAATTCATAAAAATTATTACTTTTTTCTTTATTTACCAAAAAATCAAATGAATAGCTCCACAATTCTTTCTGTATTGAGCGAGTATCAAAGGCGGGAATCTAAGGAAGTGGATTTATCTAATAAAGACCTAACGGAAATCCCCGATGAACTTTTTTCTATGCTTCCTAATATAGAGACTTTGTTTCTGCAAGGAAATCAAATTAGAAACTTTGAAAAGTTAAGTACCCTTTTGAGCCTTAAAAAGCTAAATATTGACGATAACCCTACATACAATCTATCCTTTCTGGATACGCTTGTAGGAATGGAATCGTTCTCTTTTAGGAAGAAAAAGGAAGAAAACTACCCTTCACAGCAGATAAGTCAGGCGAAGAATATGAATTATATGCAACAGCAATCTACCGAAGGTGTTAGCCCTCCTATTGATTTTACGCCTTTGGAAAAATTAACGATGCTGAAAGAGCTTTTTATAGACAATCAATCAATTCAGTCGGAGGATTGTTTTAGAAAAGTCAAAACACTTACCGCGTTAAGCCTCAATGGAATTTATTTTTATCCCTATAATATTACTCATCTTTCAGACCTTGAATATCTCTCTATTAGTAGTGCAAATATTTCGGACTTGGGATTTATCACGGCTTTCCCACGATTAAAAACACTGATTGCTACGGGTAATTACCTTTCAGAGATTCAGTTACTCACCTCCGTACCTTTGCTCGAAGTCGTGGGGTTAGGGAATAATCAGATAGAAGACTTGTCTCCTTTGTCTGCCCTTACGGAGTTGCGTCTGGTGGATATTTCTCATAATTCAGCGAAAGACCTTACTCCGCTTACGTTTATGATTGTAGGAAAAAAAACTCCGACTATCAATGAAAAAATCGAGTTTCCTTCATTTGTAAACATGATTGGTTTAGCCGGGAATAAATGGGAAACGCCTCCCTTGGAGGTTGTGCTTACGGGAGGGGATACCTTGAGAAACTACCTAATAGAATATTTTGAAAAGGAGCAGGTCATCAACCGAGAAATTAAGCTTATTTTGGTGGGGAATAGTACCTCCGGAAAGAGTTCCCTTTCCCGCCTGCTTAGAACCGGAAGATTCGATACCCAAGAAACAACTACTCATGGCATTCAGTTAGCTACGTGGACACCAGAAGAAACCCAACTGAAAGTGCAGGTTTGGGACTTCGGAGGACAGGAGTATTATCATGCAACCCATAGATTATTTTTGAGTAATCGTGCGGTATATGCAGTGCTTTGGGATAGAGGCACGCAGGAAGGAGGCTTTACGGATACTGAAATATTTTACCAAACAGAGAATGGGGTAGTCAAAAAAACAGAAAGCCTCGAACACTTCCCCTTGGCTTATTGGTTAGATACTATCCGATTTTATGCCAGTGAAAGCAGTATCTTTACGATTCAAAATAAAATTGACCACTACATTCCAGCCCCCTTCCCTTCCGGATTAAGAGAGGGATATGAAATCAATCCGGAGCATATATTTTCTATGAGTGTAAAATTGGCGAGCGAGGGCATGGGACTGAATGAGGAGGATAAGTGGAAAAATAAATATCTCCTTAAACATCGCTTGTTTGAAGCGTATTTGAAGGAGGAACTTCTGCGGAGTGCCAATAGTTTTTCAATCTCCAAGTATTGGAAACAAGTACGTACCGAGATTGAAACCCTTGCCAAAACCCAGACAATCATTAGTCTCCATGAGTTCACAGATATTTGTTTAAAATATGAGGCAAATCCCAATCCCGAATTGGTAATTTTTTATTTAGAAGAAATGGCGGGTTTGATTTTATACTTTAAAGAAAATGAGGTGCTTCATGATAAAATCTTTCTTAATCCTAATCAGATTCATGGAAATATATATAAGATTTTGAGCTATAAAGTAAGGGAAAATCAGGGGCTTTTTGACTTGAAGCATGTTCAGGAGACTTTGAATATTTCTGAAGCGGATTCGCAAAATTATGTGGCACTGATGATACAGTTTGAATTAATTTTTGAGGTAGAAAAAGGGAAATATATCACGCCCCAATATTTACCTCACTCTTTAGAATCAGCCCAAATTCAAATGATTGAGCAGTTTATGCATCTGGATTCGGCTTTTGTGTTACGTCTGCCAAGGTTTATACCGAGGTCGCTTATTTCGCGTTTTATCAGCCAGAAAGGGAATCTTGCACAAAAGAATATTTATTGGAAGTTTGGGATTTTATATCAGGAGAAAAATATTTCTGTTCTCGTTCATGCACATTATCGCACCCGCACGATTTCGGTTTCTATTCAGAATGCTTCGCCTAAACAAAAAATGGAGGTGCTTAGGGGCGTATGGGAAAACCTATATCAACTAATCGGAAGCAGGGAGGGTTGGCAAATCTCCGCTGATAAATTGGCATTTATCCCACTAACGAATGCGCTTAGTGTAGAGAAAATAGGAGAAGATTATTTTGTCCCTTTGGAAGAAATCCAGCAGGCTGATAAGTTTGGAGCAAAGTACCTCCTCTCCAAAAATTGGGAAACAGAATATTTCCGTTTCCTCCTTCCTCCGGCTACACGGAAGTCCGCTCAAGTTTTTATTGCCTGTGCTTCTGGAGACGAATTAGAATATAAAGAGGTATTAGAAAAACACCTTTCTCTTTTAGTTAGAAAAGAAGTTATCCAGATATGGGACAATGAAGATATTTCGCCCGGTACAGATAGAGACAAGGAAATAGAAGATAAACTCGAAAATGCGGGGATTATCCTTCTGCTTGTTAGTGCGGCTTTTATGGCAGATGAAGAAATATGGGAAAAAATACTTCAAAAAGTACTCCAAAAATACAATAATGGAGAGGCTATTGTAATACCCATTTATCTACGCCCTTGCGATACCTCTCTCTGGGATTTCGGGGGCTTAGAAATGCTCCCCTCTGCAAAAGATAGTGATGGGAAGCCTGTTCCTATCTCTCGCATGGATAAAGACGAAGCATTCCTTGAAGTTACGAATACACTAAGAGCATTAATTTTTCAAAAGGGAAAAACCCTATAGGAGCCATATAAAATATGAAACTAAATTTTTATGATTGGTTGATTCTGGGGGTTACTATATTGGGTATCTCGGCGTATGGAATATGGAAAAATAGAAGAAATAAGGATATACAAGCCTATTTATTAGCCAATCGATCTTTACCTTGGTACACCGTGGCATTTTCTATCATTGCTACACAAGCAAGCGCGATTACCTTCTTATCTGCTCCCGGGCAAGGGTATTTTGATGGGGTGAAGTTTGTGCAGATTTACCTTGGACTCCCTTTGGCAATGTATGTTGTGGCAAAAGTATTCTTGCCCGCCTTTTATCGTTCGGGGGTAATTACTGCTTACGAAATGGTAGAAAAAGCCTTTGATAAAAGAGTGAGGCTTGTTACCGCTATTCTCTTTCTTATACAACGCGGGCTTGCAGCAGGGCTTGTCATTTCCGCTCCTTCTATCATTCTGCATGAGGTTTTGGGTTGGAACTTTTACTTAACTGTATTGGCTATGGGAGGAGTGGTCGTAGCCTATACCACTATCGGAGGCAGTGCGGCTATCAGTCAAACTCAATTTCTCCAAATGATGATTATTCTCGGAGGGATAGGATTAGCGGCATTCTGGATAATTCGGGAGTTGCCACCAGAAGTAGATTTAAGGGGAGCTTTCCGGCTCGCTTCTGTTTCCGGTAAAATGAAAACATTTGACCTTAGCCTTAATCTCCATGATAAATACACGATTTGGTCGGGATTAATTGGAGGTTTCTTTTTACAATTGTCCTATTTTGGAACAGACCAATCACAAGTTGAAAGATACCTTTCCGGAA
>CAUJFT010000302.1 GCA_963169475.1 Bacteroidota bacterium
TCACTTCCTCGCTCAATAGAAATCCTTGTTTTACCCTTCTTCAAATAAATCAAACACATAGGAACAAAAAAAGCTACTTCTGGAAAAGGAATTTCTGGTTTTCGGGTGGAGAAAAGCGTTGGTTCAAATCTGTCTTTCAGTTCGTATGGTAAAATCCCTGTCAGCCAATCCTTCTTTGTTTCAGAAAACGTTTGCCAATCCTGAATCAGGGTAGTGGTCTTATCTCCAAAACCTAATATCCACTCATACTCCTGATATCTGTCGGTATCTGAACCCGAACTATAAAAAAATGCAACAAAAGGATAGTGGTGAGAAATGTAGGAAACAACAGCAAATATATCTTTCATAAAAATACATGAACTTTGGAGATACACAAATACCCGCCTGTTACGGATAACTGACGGGTATTTATCAAAGAAAATACGAAATTAATCGTCTTGACGATTTTTCACACTATGCGTATTATTGGAAGCCTGAAAATTAAACGTCTTCCCAAATTGTTTATTTCTTTTTTCTGCAAGGAAGTTTAGCCTTGGCTGGAGTTGCGATTTATCTATTAATAGGCGGTCTTTACCAAACACAGCGTCTTTCCTGTCAGAAAAATTAAAATCATAATCTGGACTCATTACAATTGCCTCCTCCGGACAGACTTCCTCACAAAATCCGCAATAAATACAACGAAGCATATCTATTTCAAAGGTTTCAGGATAACGCTCCTTGACATCGGTAGTTTCTGCTGCTTGCATACTGATTGCAAGCGGAGGACAAGCCCTAGCACAAAGTCCACAAGCAACACATCTTTCTTGCTCTTGGTCTTTAACCAATACCGGTCTGCCTCTAAATTCAGGTCCAAGCTCGGGCTTCTCTTCCGGGTACTGAATCGTAACAGTCGGACGAAAAATGTGCTTGATAGAGAACGCCATTCCTTTAAATATCTCGGGAAAGTAGAGCTTTCCCATAAAACTCAATTCGCGTTCGCTTTTATCCCCTTTTATAATATTGCTCGCCATAAATGTTTACAGTTTAAATATTGCGGTCAAAGTTACGGGAAGTTTCCGGTTCTCCCAAATTTTATTTTACTAAACCTCAAATTTTTTACAAAAAGTTTTTATCAGTCTTCTCAAAATCCATAGAAAGTCTCAATTCGCATCAAGATTATAGGGACATATCTTAGATTCGTTTCGCAAGAATTGCGACTCGGCTACCTTCGGGCATACTTGTACAAATCAGCGTAAAACTTCCTCCATCTTTTACCTTCAATCGGTTTCTGATTTCTTTGACACCATTGATGAAGTTTCGTTGATGAATCATGATTTGCTGTATTTTTTCTTTTTTCAAAAAAGCGCGGACAGCACGCGGATTAAAAAGCATTGGCTGACGAATTTCGTACACCCTACCGGGAAAATCCGATAGCCGCTCATTGGAGAAAAAAAATCCATCTTCGGTATTTAATCTTCCCTTTACTTTGGAGTAGTATTTCTCAAAGAGAGAAGGAACGGTTCTACTCTTGTAAAAAGCTACGTCTGGCTCATACATATATAAAAAGGTAGAGACATCTAACGGGTTATCTTCCTTTTGTTTATTTTTTATAGAAGGTTTTTCAAAATAATAATTGAGTTCTTGTACCCCATAAGCATCGCAAAAAATCCGTATAGGACAATTTTCGGACGACTGCTCTCCAGATTTGATGATTAAAAGAACCTCCTTGCATTCTCCTTTTACTGAAATTATTTGAATTTCGGACAGCCCTTTGAATTGAAGCCTTGCCGCATGTACATCATACAAAGGAGACATTTTAATCACGACAGAAGCCGCATGTTTTTTTAGTATAGGAAGTAGTGTATCAAGGTTCGGCTGGAGCATTTCCGGCAAAAATACCCTATCTCCACTTTCATCTCGCCTTGACGGGTCCACGTAAATTAAATCTGCCTTTGTACCTTTGTATTCTTTCATAAAATGCTCCGCAGTATCATGTATCAGGGTTACATTTTCTACATTCATTAACCTAAAATTATGTTGAGCAATCTCACAAAGGGTTTTATTTTTTTCCACAGAAATTACTTTTTCAAAATGTTTAGAAAAATGAAGACTATCTACCCCCAAGCCACAAGTTAAGTCAATGGCTAATTTTCCTTCAAAATGCTTATGATTTGCGGCAGATTCGCTGCTACTTTGCTCATACGCTAAGGGAGGAATAATAGCACAAGCATTGTAATACGAAGGTAGCTTTTCCTTGCTTTTTTGTAGGTATTTAATCTGGGTGGCTATCTGGGAAACAGGGAGATTCTCCAAACGAAAACTTAGCGCAAACACCGCCGGCTCCATCTCTTTGTTTTGGGAAATAATATTTTTTATTTCCTCCTCCATCAGAATTTTCCAATTTTCAGTAAACATTTCAAAAAAATCGTAAGAATAGTTACATATTAGTAATATAAGGACATAGAAACACAAAGTAACGATTAAAAAAAATGAAAACCCAAATCTACTTTAATTTTTTACCATTTTTTAACATTAAAAAACCATAAAAACGATTAAAGTTGCTTTTACTGTTTTAAGTTTGTTATTTATTATATATGCCTTATCCTCTTGTTCGAGCGGATATGTATGTCAGGCAAAAAGGGCATTGTTTTTTGGTGGTCAAGGACAATCAATCCGGTTTACACTTAGAAATAGAACAAGCATTCCAATGAAATGATACCCATGTTATTACTACGAATTGGATAGAAGAGAGGGCTACCAGTCAAAAAAGTAAGCGAAAATGTAGTGTCTTAGGTGCCAAAACCACTTATACCGGCATTTAGATGTTTCCTTCAAAGAAGACAAATCTCTAATTAGAAGCGGATATGCCCCACAAAACTTAGCCATACTTAGAAAAATTGCTTTACACCCGATTTAAAACGCAAAAAGCCACTTTCGACTCAGCATCGCTAAAATCCGATACAAAATCTCTCTTTAAACATTAATACACTTATCGAATTATTCAATCTTTCGTGCGGTTAGTTTGAAGAAAAACTTAAAATTATTTGAAGGTTTTAGACGGTCTGACAGCAGTCCGTCTAAAAACCCTTTTTAGGTTCATAATTTAGTTCACAAATATTGGAATAAATCAATGTTAAGCGCGTTTTTTTTGAGGAACTATTTTGGTTTGGTTTAAAAAATTTAAAAAACAATCGCTCTAAAAGGCTTAAAAAAGCTCAATATAGATGAAAAATAAAGCGTAAGAAAAAAACAATTTTAACAAATCACCAGGATGATAGGCAGGGCGACCATTCTCAATAAAAACCATTTTAAAACCGG